>DLFZ01000224.1 GCA_002482435.1 Christensenella sp. UBA7707 | reverse complement strand
TTTATGTTGTGGATGATGCTTTTTAGGTTTGGAACCTTGCTTTTCAACAGGGAAACGAGCTTTTGCGCTTGCGGCAGCGCACCCGTGGTTACCACCACCGCCATTACGCCGCCATCCGAAGCAATGCGCGCCATGGCGTGGCGCAAAATGCCCTTGTGCGATTCTTCCTCGTATACGGATATGCCGCATTCCCTCGCCCATTGGCGCACGGCCAGAGCAACGAGGATTGCGCTTTCCTGCTCGATGGGGCACGCCTCAAGCGGGACAATGCGGTGACTGCGCTGGGCAAAAAAGCCGGTTTCCACAACACCGTTCACGTTTGCAAAGGGAAAGCTCCCCTTGTTGCGGTAGTGCCACGGGCTTTCCATGCCGAGCGTTTTGGCAACAACAACGTCGTTAAACCCGCCGAGCCGCTTAAACGCGTCGGAAACGACCTTTTGCTTAAACGAAAGCTGCGCTTCGTAATCCATGTGTTGCAGCGAACACCCGCCGCAACGCGAAAAAAGCGGGCACGAAGGCGCGACCCTTTGCGGGGATTGCACCGCGATGCCCGTTAGCTTGCCGACCGCGTAGGAGGACGTAACCTTGATGATGTGCGTATGCACCGTTTCACCGGGCAGGGCACCCGGCACAAACACGGCAAACCCTTCATACCGCCCAACGCCCTGCCCTTCAGAGCCGAGCGAATCTACAGTTAAAACAATATCGTCATTTCGCGCCAAAGGCGGCGCGCTTTGCTGCTTCATCAAAACCTCGCCAATACCTCGTTGAACTTATAAAGCCGCTCGTTAAAACTATTTGCCGGCGCAACGGCTTCTTCAAGGCTTACATCAACAATTTTGTTATCACGTATGCCTACCGCCCTGCCGCCGATATCCGCAGCAAGAAGCTCCACCGCGCGCTGCCCAAGGCGAACCGCGAGCACCCTGTCGAATGCCGTGGGGTTGCCGCCGCGTTGAATGTAGCCGGGAACGATCGCCTTAATTTCCACGTCCGTGTGCTCGCGCACATAATTTGCAAATTCCTCCGCGTGACCCGCACCTTCGGCGATCATGACAATGCTTGTAAGCTTGCCTTTAAGTTTGTTGTTGGCAAGCTCCTCCGCCGCGCACTCCCACGGATAGTCAACTTCGGGCACAAGGATAATGTCCGCCCCTCCCGCAACGCCGGACCAAAGCGCAATATCCCCGCAGTTTCGGCCCATTACCTCAATCACGCCCACGCGGTCGTGTGCGCGCATGGTATCGCGAATTTTGTAAATTTCGGTGGTGATGTTGTTGACTGCCGTATCAAAGCCAATCGTAAAATCGGTATAACCAAGGTCGTTGTCGATGGTGCCCGGTATGCCGATGGTTTTTACGCCGTTGTCGTAAAGAAGCTTCGCACCTTTAAAGCTGCCGTCGCCGCCAACAATCACGATGCCATCAAGCTCGTAGGCACGTATCATTTTGAGGGCTTTGTTCAGTCCTTCGGGCTGCTTGAATTCCTCGCTGCGCGCGGTACGCAAAATGGTGCCGCCTTTGTGGATGATCTCATCCACATCCTCATGCTCGAGCTGGCTTATTTTGCCCTCCATGAGCCCACGGTAGCCATGGTAAATGCCAATGGGCGAAAAACCCCTGCACAGGCACTCCTTTACGACCGCCAAAATAGAGGAATTCATGCCGGGGGTATCCCCTCCGCTGGTCAAAATACCGATGCGCTTCATCAAACCCACCTCCTTATGGCAGCCTTTGGCGTTGTACGCTATCAGCCAATACAACAGTAAGAACTGTTGTGTCGGCATAAAGAAAGCAGTATAACAACCGCCTGCGGTTATTATACCGAATATATTTATTCCTTGCAAACAGTTCGCGGATTTTGTAGGAGGCTGATTTGCTACGTCTATGTGGCTATTTACGAAGGGAAAAGCTGCTTTCCCTTCGCAAGCCGGGCATTTTCGCGGTCACATTGCTCCTCTTTTTTTGAGGTATTCGACCGAGTGTGAAAGCGCCTCTACGGTTTTCGTTTCCAGTACTACACGGCAGCCGCGTTCCTTTGCAAGCGCAAGCCTTCCGTTAAGGTCAATTTCCCCATCCCCCAAGGCAAGGTGGTTGCTCGTTCCTCTGGCGTCGTGCAAATGCATATGCGTAAGGCGGTCGCGATGGTGCTCGTAAAACGCCTCGTCAACGCCGCTTGCCGCATGACTGTGCCCAACGTCAAACGTTAGTCCAAAATACTTATGCTCCAAAAGCCGCTCGACTGCCCGCGTTTCAAACGGCGCAAAGCCACCCGTATTTTCTACGCAGAAGATTGAACACGCCGCCTCTCTTTCGCAAAGTTTCGCGAACGCCTCCATGCATGCCTTATAGTGGTCTTCATGCCGCTCGTACAAAAAAACCTTTTCGGTAGGCAGCTTTATAAAAATACCCTTGTTGAGGTGCAGCGTAACCACGGGCGCTTCAATTGTTTTTGCGAGCTTTGCTACCTTTAAGGCAGTATCAAGGTAGGCTTCACGAACCGCGGCGTTAAAGTCGCAGGGGCTAAATGCCTCCTCCATGTGGATGGTAAAATAGATTTGAAACGCTTCGCGCAAAGACAAAATCTCGTTAATATCCAAAACATCGGGCTGATACTGGGGAAAATTCATGTTGATTTCCACGAAGCGAAGCCCAAGCTGCGCACATAATGCCGCGTTCTCTCGTAAGGAAGGCAATTCCAAAAGTGTGGGCATTCCAAAATCCACGGATCATTCCTCCGTTTTGATTTTTATGTTTTCCGTACCCAAAAGGTCGGAGCAGCCATTGAGAAAACCGCTTGAAAGGTTTACAAAAAGGCTTTTCGGCACAAGTTTTTGCTGGTTGGTTTTGTAGTCGTACAGCACCACCGGCACATTGCCTGGAAATTGCTGAATCAGCACCCACAGCCTGCCTGTAACTTCCTTATCGGCCATGTCAAGTTTAAGATAAAGCTTTTGGTTTGCGCCGATTCTTCTAAGCGGGGCGACCTCATCGACATGGATTGAGTTTGGCTGATCCTCGCGCATGCTGAGCCTGCCGCTTATCGCAACAACGCTATCGGGGCGCATGGCGCTTGACAACCGCTGGTAGGTAGAAGGAAACGCGATGAGTTCGATGGCTCCCGTAAGGTCTTCAAGCGTCGCGTAGCCCATAATGCCGCTACCGGATTTGGTAGCCTTTGTGCGCGCCGCGGTGATGATGCCAGCAACCCTTATGCGGTCGCCGTCGCCGTACGCGCCGTTCCCCTCGGTATCGGTAAGCATGGAAACGGTGGTGCCGATGGCCTCAAGCTCTTTCACATACGCAAGCAGCGGGTGGCCGCTTATGTAGATGCCGATCGCCTCGCGCTCCATGGAAAGCAGCGCGTTTTGCGCATATTCGGGTATTTGCGGCAGCGGAATGGCCACGGCAGACGAAGCTTGTACGCCGGGGATGTCGAACAGGGAAACCTGGCCATCCGCACGCTTTTTTTTGTCATTCACAGCGGAGTCGAGCGCACGCTCGTAAACCGCCATCAACTGCGAGCGCTTCACATTCATACTATCGAAGCACCCCGCCTTAATGAGCCCTTCCACAAGGCGTTTGTTGAGGCCGTCGCTTCGGGAAAGAAAGTCAAAAAAGTCTCGGAACGGGCCGTTTTCCTTTCGTTCGCGCTGAATATCCTCCATTACGCCCTCGCCTACGTTTCGCACGGCGGCCAGCCCGAAGCGGATCGCGCCGTTTTCCACGCTGAAGCGCGGACGGCTTTTGTTGATGTCCGGCGGAAGCACCTTTATGTTGTGTATTTTGCAGTAATAGATGTATTCGGCAGTTTTTTCGGCGTTACCTAAAAAGCTGTTGATCATCGCGGTCATGAATTCGACCGGATAATAAAGCTTCAAATATGCCGTGCGGTAGGCGACAATGGCATACGCCGCCGCGTGCGACTTATTGAATGCGTAAGATGCAAAATCCATCATTTCGTCAAAAATGATGTTGGCAGTTTTTGCATCCACGCCGTTTCGCACGGCACCGGGCACCTTAACAACGCCGTTTTCTACAATGCCGTTTACGAAATACTCGCGCTCTTTTGCCATGACTTCGTGCTTTTTCTTGGACATGGCGCGGCGCACAAGGTCGCTTCGGCCCCAGGAATAGCCCGCGAGATCTCGCACGATCTGCATAACCTGCTCTTGGTACACCATACAGCCGTAGGTGTTCTGCAAAATCGGCCTGAGCTTTTCGTGCAGGTACCTCACGTTGTTTTTGTTGTTCTTTCCAGCCACATAACGCGGAATCTGATCCATGGGGCCGGGGCGAAACAGCGAAATGCCCGCGATGATATCCTCGATAGAATCGGGCTTTAATTGCATCATAAACTGGCGCATGCCGGAGGATTCAAGCTGGAACACCCCATCGGTATCCGCACGGGAGATCATATCGAAAATTTTCGGGTCGTTGAACTCCAGCTTTTCAAGATCAGGCACTTCCCTGCCGCCCTCTCTGATATAGATAAGCGCGTCTCGGATTACGGTGAGCGTGCGTAGTCCCAAAAAGTCCATCTTCAAAAGGCCAAGCTCCTCGATGGTATCCTTGGGGAACTGCGTGGTAACGGCCTCCTCGTTTTTTTGAAGCGGCACATATTCGTTGAGCGCATCTTTGCTGATTACAACGCCTGCGGCATGGGTGGACGCGTGGCGCGGCAAACCCTCAAGCTTCATGGAAAGGTCGATGAGTTTTTTTACCTGCGGGTCGGAATCGTAAAGCTCCTTGAGCTCCGGCGAAGCCTCAAGCGCACGTTTGAGGGTGATACCAAGCGTATAAGGAATGAGCTTGGCGATCTTATCTACGTCGCCATAAGGGATGCGAAGCGCGCGCCCCACGTCGCGCACAACGGCCTTTGCGGCCATGGAGCCGAAGGTAATGATCTGCGACACATGATCCGCCCCATATTTTTGCGTAACATAGTCGATTACCTCTTGCCTGCGTTCGATGCAGAAGTCAATATCGAAATCCGGCATAGAGATGCGCTCTGGGTTTAAAAAGCGCTCAAAAATAAGGTCATACTTTATGGGGTCCACATCCGTAATATCGAGCGCGTACGCAACAAGGCTGCCCGCACCGCTGCCGCGGCCCGGCCCAACAGCAATGCCGTTTTTGTGTGCAAAATACACAAAATCCCACACAATAAGAAAGTAATCGATGAAGCCCATGTCTCGGATAACAGAAAGCTCGTAAAAAAGCCTTTCGCGCTCCGCATCTCCTGCGTTTGGCATTTTGCGGCGAAGGCCTTCTTCGCATTGGCGTTTTAAAAACTCGAATTTGTCGGAACCATCCGGCGTAACATATTCGGGCAGATGCCGCTCACCGAAGGAAAGGTCAACGTTACACTTCGCGGCAACCTCGGCGGTATTGTCGATGGAATCTTGATAGTCGCGCAATACCGCACGCATTTCCTGCTCGCTCTTGAGATAAAACTCGTCGGCAGTCATTTTCATGCGGTTTTCTTCATCCACGTACCGCGCGGTTTGGATGCACAAAAGCACATCCTGCGCTTCCGCGTCATCTTTGTTGACGTAGTGAAGGTCGTTTGTGGCGACTGTTTTGATGGAAAGCTCCTTGGCGAGCGCATCAAGTTTGGGTAGTACCTCAAGCTGCTCGGGAATGCCGTGGTTTTGAAGCTCAATGTAAAAATCCTCGCCGAACATGCCTTTTAAGCGCAAGGCAAGCGCGCGCGCTTCGTCGTATTTCCCCTGCAGCAAAAGCTGAGGAATATCGCCCGCAATACACGCGGAAAGGCAAACGAGCCCTTCGCAGTGCTTGCTCAAAAGCTCGTAATCGATGCGCGGCCTATAATAAAAACCCTTCAAAAACGCTTCCGAGGAAAGCTTCATTAGGTTTTGATAACCGGTTTTGTTTTTTGCGAGCAAAATCAAGTGCGCATATTCGCGCATTCCCTCGCGATCGCTTAAAGAACGCGGCGCAACATAAGTTTCGAGCCCTAAGATGGGCTTGATTCCTTGCTTTTTGCATTCTTTGTAAAAGTCGATCACGCCGTACATCGCACCGTGGTCGGTAACGGCAAGCGCTTCCATGTTCAGCTCCTTCGCGCGTGCAACAAGGTCACAGATGCGCGCCGCACCGTCGAGCAGGCTGAATTGCGTATGTACATGAAGATGTGTAAATGCCATTTGGATTTGCCTTTCTTTTGTAAAAACCGCTGTGAAACCGCGTTAAAAGGTATCGCCCTTTTCCAGGCGTATGGTTAGTGCAAGCTCCATCAGTTTTTGAAGCCTGTGGTTGACGCCGGATTTGCCAAGCCCCAAAATTTCAGAAAGCTCGTTGAGCGTGGCTTCCGGATAGTTTAAGCGCGCCTCGGCCGCCTCGCGAAGCCTTGGCGGCAGCTTTTCAAGCCCAAGCTCGCAGCGGATCAGCTCGATGTCGATCGCCTGCTGCGCCGCGGCAAGCGCCGCTTTTTGCATGTTCGACTGCTCAAAGTTGGTTTGCCGGTTCAAATCGTTTTTCACGCTTCGCACCACGCGCTCGTTTTCAAACGCCATCGTGGCGTTGCTGGCGCTTAAAAACGCAAGAAAGTCAGATACCTTCTCCCCTTCTTTCAAATAGACGACAAAGCTCGACTTGCGCGCCGTAAGGCGCGCGTTGAATTCAAATGCGTTGATAAGCGCACACAATTCCTGCGCAAAAAGCTCGTGACGGCATACGATTTCGAGGTGGTAACCTTTCACGGGGTCCACCACCGACCCTGCTCCTAAAAACGCACCGCGGATAAATGCGCGAATGGGCTCCTCGCGCGCAATAAGCTGCTCGGGAATATGCCCCATCGCAAACGGTGCTTCCTCACTTTTTGGTAAAAAGCCGAACTCCTGAAGCATCGTACGGCAATTTTCGCCGTTTAAGCGCGTTACGGTGTTGCGCGCATTGAGGCGTTTGCGCTCGGTTACGGAAAGCGAAGCTTCCACGCCGTAAAGCGTAGCGGCAAGCTGGGCGATCAGCCTTCCTACGGCATAGCTTTCGGTGACGTACTGCACGCCGATGCCGCCGCGCCCAAGGGTAAGCGAGCCCGCCGCATGCGTAAGCGCGCAAAGCATGGAAAGCTGGCTGCTCTTTCCTTTTACGCGCTGCTTTGCAATTTCCTCCTTAACTGAAGAAGAAAACGACAATTACTTGCTCCTTTCCTCCGGCTGACCGAGGCGTTCTTTGATATCCGCTGCCTCGGTGCCCGTATCGCGGTGAATGAGCTTCGTGCTGTACCTTCCGCAAAAGCGCTTATAGAGCTGTTCCGCGGCGCACACGGAACGGTGACGACCGCCGGTGCAGCCAAAGGCTACCATCAAGCGGCGCTTCCCCTGCTCCACAAAGCGCGGAATGAGCCGGTTAAGCATCTCCTCCACAGCGTTGATCGTAAACATAAAATCGGGGTCGCCCATCACAAAATCACACACGGGCGCGTCCTTGCCGGAAAGCGGCCTTAACTCCGGCTCATAAAAAGGGTTTGGCGAAAAGCGCATATCAAACACAAAATCCGCTTCAAAAGGAACGCCGCGCTTATAGNNGCTGTTGAAGCTGCCCCTTAAAATGTTTTCAAGCTCGCGCGTCAATTCGAGCGGCTTCATATCGCTTGTATCTATGATGTGGCTTGCGTGGTAGCGAAAAGGCGTTAATAACTCGCGTTCGATGCGGATGCCCTCGCGTATTTCGTTTGCCATGGGGTGGCGGCGCCGCGTTTCATTGTAGCGGCGCTCAAGCACTTCATCGCGGCATTCCAAAAAAATGATTTCGTACTTGATGCCAAGTTCGGCAAGGTTTTTTACGGCGCTTTCGATGTCGTAGCGGAACACGCTTTCGCGGCTGTCGATTACGACCGCCGCGTTTTCAACGGGCGGTGACGCCTTGGAACAAAGCTGCACAAACCCCTGGAGCATCTGGCATGGGAGGTTGTCCACACAAAAATACCCGGCATCCTCTATTCGTCTGAGCGCTTGCGTTTTTCCCGCACCCGAAAGGCCGGTAACAATGATCAAATACATGGGAACCCCCTTAATCTAGCGTACCGATGGTTTTGATTTCGGTTTCAAGTGTTACGCCGCTTGTTTCATACACGCGCTTTTGCACAAGCCGTATCAGCCCCAAAACATCCTTGAAGGTAGCCCCTCCACGGTTGATGATAAATCCCGCGTGCTTTTCGCTTACCTGTGCTCCGCCAAGACTTGCGCCCTTCNNTTCGATGAGCGCACCGGTATAATGCCCTGAAGGCCTTTTAAACACACTGCCCGCGCTTGGGTATTCAAGCGGCTGTTTTTCCTCCCTGCGCCGCGTAAAGTCCTCAATGCGGGAAAAAACCGCGGTGCAATCATCTTCTGTCAGCGCAAACTCCGCCGCCAGCACAATGCGCGCGGGCGCCGCATAAGCGCTNNCGCTTTTTCGGTAGGCAAAGTCGCCTTGCTGCGGCGTTAAGGAGAAGAACTCTCCGTTTTCTACGAAGTCAACGCGGCTTATAACGTCTTTTACCTCGCCGTTGTAAGCGCCCGCGTTCATCGCCACTGCGCCACCTACCGTACCGGGAATTCCGCACGCCCATTCCATGCCCGAAAGACCCGCCTCAGCAGCCGCATGGGAAAGCGCGCGAAGCGAGGTGCCCGCTCCTGCTTTCATGCCGGAAGGGGTCTTTTTTGTATACGAAAACCCTTCTCCGATGCGGATGACAAGCCTATCAAGCCCCTCGTCGCTTATAAGAAGGTTCGTGCCGTTTCCCATAAGAAACGGTTCTATTCCGAAAGCCTTTGCGGTCCTAAGCAAAAACAAAAGTTCTTGCTTGTTTTTGGGCTCCGCAAAAGCAAATGCCGCCCCGCCGATTTGAAAGGAAGTCAACTCGCTCATGCGTACGCCTTCGCGCGCAAAAGGTTTTACCGCATCCAAAAAGTCCCGTTGATTTTGTTGCATCATTCGCTCCGGTCTGCCGGGATGTTCCGGCTATGTCCTATCATTTATTCTACTTGATTTCCTTACCGTTCACAAGTTCTTCGACCCTACCCAAAAAATCTGTTTTTGCCGCCTCATCCCCATTGAGCGCGCGGTTTGCCGTATCAAGAAGCGCACTTTTGTAGCGCTGGTATAAAAAGGCATTGGGTATTACGGGGTCTTTGAGCAATTCGTAGGTTTGCTGCACAATTGCCTGCTCATAGCTTAGCTCCGCGTCCGTAACGGGAAACGCTCCAAGCATACGGAGCGCCTCCTGCGCCTTTTCTTCAACCGCGATCTGCAAATATTCATAGGCATACGGGAGCTTTCGCGCGTCGATCCCTCGCGCGATACCCAAGTACTGCACAAGATCCGTATAATTGTTAAGCGGCAGCGCTTCAAAAGCAAAACCCTTTGCGGCGGTTTGCGCGCGCGTAAGGTCACCGGCGGCACGAAGCTCTGCTACCGCCATACCTGCTCGCTGCGCCTGAAACACGGTGTAATCGCCAACCGTCACCGCAGCGCCAAGAAGCATGGCGACAACCGCGCTTCCCGTAAGCCCTTCATAATTAACTTTTCTGTTCTTGCCGGTTTCGTAGGTGAGCTTTTTCGCAGCATCGTTGAGCCATTGCGCATCCACAGCGACTTCGGGCAGGGTTACCTGCCGTGCTTGCGCGAGTTTTGTGTTAACAAGAAGCGCATACCCCGACAGCATGAACGGAACCGCATACTGTACGCCTTCTTGCATACCGGTTTCCAAAAGACCCGCTTTGAGGCCGGAAAAGCTTCTTTCAAGCGGCAAAAACCGCTCCGCATAGCCCCATCCGAGCGGAAACGAATAAATATCTGCGGTTTCTCCCCGTGCTAAACGCGCTTCACAATCCTCCAAGCTCATGGAGAGCACTTCCACATAAATTCCATAATGCTGCTTTTCAAGCGCTTTTGCGCGTGCCTTAAGCCATTCCCCGCTGCTCCCCGCGTATGGTTTAAATCCTACGATATGCCACACGGTAAGAATTCCCGTATACCCCTCGTCCTCCGGCATAACCCATTCCGAATACGGATCCTGCAAAAGCCCTTGTTCGATGTAAGGCGGTATCCAAATAAGGTATGCGGCAATAAAAATTGCCGCCAAACCGCATATAAGCCAATCTTTTACCCGCATACGTTCACCCCACACATTACTGTATGCAGACCGCAACAAAAAAAGGAGCTTCTAAAAAGAAGCTCCTTTTCAACATTCCGCCCGGGTTATGATGCTGACCGGCTGCCCACACCGGACAACACATGAGGTTAAGGAAGTAGTTCGGTGTTTTTGTTTGGAGGAAAAACAATGAAGATTACTGTTCTTTCCCGAGCGGACGGAAGTTATCAGCCATTTGATAATATTATGGTAGCACCATAGATTGTGGATTGCAAGCGTTTCGCGCCCAAAAAATAAGATATTTCGGGGTTTTTACAGTTTATTCATAATCCCGTTCCGTTTCCGCCAAACACGGGTGTAAATGCTTTGTCAGCAGAGGAAAAATGCTGAACAAATACATTTGAAAAACCTTTTTCCACGCAATACTCCACCGCTCTATCGTATTCGCGTTTTAGAAGCCTGCGGTTGAGTGGTGCAAAGTCCGCCTTATACATGGGAACGTATTGGCACATGAGGGAAAGATTGAGTTCCTTCGGGAAGGTTTCGCCTAAAAAGTCGAGTACGCGCCGCGTTTCGTCCACAGAACCGGGTAAAACGAGATGTCGCACGATCATCCCCCGTTCGGCCAAGCCTTCGTTGTTAAGGACAAGCGGGCCGCATTGACGCCACATTTCCTTAAGTGCCTGCGAAGCGAACGCAAAATAATCTGCCGCGCCGGAGTATTTTTGCGAAACGAGCGGCGTTACGTATTTTAGATCCGGCAGGTAAATATCCACGATGCCTTCAAGCGAGCGAAGCGTCTCTATCTTTTCGTAGGCGTTGGTGTTATACACAATGGGGATGTTCAGCCCCTGCTTTCGCGCAAGCCGCACCGCCTTGATGATGGCAGGCACATGCGGTGCAGGCGTAACGAGGTTGATGTTGTGCGCGCCGGCGTTTTTCAACTCGAGCATGATTTGCGCAAAGCGCTCTTCCCCCGCTTCTTCGCCGAAAAGCGTCTGGCTGATGTCGTAATTCTGGCAAAAAACGCAGTTTAGGTTGCAGCCGCTCAAAAAGATGGCACCCGAACCTCGTGTGCCGCNNCGCTGATGCAAGGCTCCTCCCATTGGTGAAGCATGGCGCGCGCCACGCGCGGCGTTTCATATGCACCGCAAACTCCCTTTTCACGCGTGCGGTCGGCACCGCAAGCACGCGGGCAAAGCATACAAGCACTCATACCTTATCGCGCCTTCTCGGGAACTGCCTAGGAGCTTCTTTTTTTTGCGGGGCTTCCAAAACTTCGTAGGGAGCATCTACCTCAGGCGGTTCCGCTTCGGCTTCTTCCGCATTCCTTGCCCCGAGAGGAATTCTTTCTTCGTTGGCAGGCCCAAGCGGGATGGCGTTTGAAACATACTTCTTCACGGTAAACGTAAAGCGCGTGCCCTTTGTGAGTTCGCTATCAACCGTAATGGTTTCGTCGAGCTTATCCATAATGTATTTTGCGATTGAAAGCCCAAGCCCCGTACCGCCCTCGTTGCGAGACTTGTCCACCTTGTAAAAGCGTTCAAAAACATGCGGCAGATCGGCCTCGGGTATCCCGCAGCCGGTATCTGTAACACTTACAAGAAGCCGTCTGCCGTTGTGTACGGAAATGGTAATGCTGCCGCCCTTTGGTGTGTAACGCATGGCGTTGTCAAGAAGGATTACAAGTACCTGCTCGATGCGGTCGGGGTCGGTCAAACCGTCGGGGTTGTTTTCGGCGTCGATAACAAGCTCTATGCCGTTTTCGCTTGCCTTAGCGGCATACCCCTCCGCTACGTCACGCACAATCGCATCAAGGCTCACGCGGGAAAGCTCCATGTACTCCGTACCGGATTGAAGCCTTGAAAGCGCCAGCATATCGGTAATGAGGCGCGAAAGCCGTAGAACCTCGTGCAGCATGATTTTATAGTAACGCTGCCTATCTTCCTCGTTCGTCACCATGCCGTCGGCAAGCGGCTCCAAAAGCCCTCTTACCGCCGTAAGCGGCGTACGAAGCTCGTGGGAAACGTTGGCCACATACTCGCGGCGCGTCTGCTCGAGCCGCTCCATTTCCGTCATGTCCTTAAAAAGGCCGACAACACCGGTACGACTGCCGTCTTCGGCCACAACGGGAGAAATGGTGATCCACAGCGTTTTTTCACCCGCCATGGGGTAAGTGATAGTTTGCGACGTACCGGAAAGAAACACCTCGTCAAACGCCTTCCAAACCATGTTGTCGGCTACAAGTTCTTCGCGCTTCTCCACCTTCACCGCACCAAACATGCGCATGAGCGCGGAATTGTAGTGCGTGAGCATTCCAACGGAATCGGTCACAGCCACGCCGTCGCTGAGGCTTTGGAGAATTTCATCCAGCTGTCCTTTTTCGGAACAGAGCTGGTAAATGGTGCCGGAAAGCGTTTCGCACAGGTTGTTGAGCGCGCGCGCAAGCACGCCTACCTCACCCGGCTCGTCTTCATTTGCGCGAATGTTAAAGTCGCCCTTGGACATCTTGATGGCGGCCTCGGACATGGCATGAAGCGGCTGCGTGATGCGGCGCACGCGAAGCGTTACGAGAAGAATCGCAACGGGCACCACAAGCGTGATGATGAGAAACAGCGGGAAATTTTTGCGTTCCGAAGCCGCGATGATATCCGCGCGCGACTTTACGATAAGCACACCGGAAACGCCGCCCCTTGCACCGTCAGGCACAGCCTGCCCTACGATGACTACGCGTCCCACGCCCGAAACAAGGGCGTCGTTCTCGCTTACGGAGCCTCCCTGAAGGAGGGCTTGAATCTGCTCGCTGAATGCCGAAGCGGCAATATCGGTACTAAGGCCGAACATACGGTAGCCGCGTGCAACGGGGTTTCCCTGCGGGTCAATCAGCACAACGCCCACGCTCGCATCAGAAAGAAGCGCCTCATAAAGGCGGTCGAACGCCGCTTCGCCAAGTTCGCCGTTTTGGCGCTCAATCAAAAGCTGCGTCAACGCGTCCGCCTCCGGCCGCATTTCCTCAAGTTTAATATCGGTATAAGTATCCCTGCTCAAATAAAGATAGCCAGCTACCATAAACGCACACGCGAGCAGCATGGCTATAATCAATGCAACGAGCAAGCGGCGGAAAAACACGCTCCTCATTTATTCGACCTCAAATTTATACCCGACTCCGTAAATGGTTTTGATGCTCCAGTTGAGCCCCGCATTGTCAAGCTTCGCGCGGATGCGCTTGATGTGCGTATCCACCGTGCGCGTTTCGCCCGCAAAGTCGTAGCCCCAAACGCGGTTCAAAAGTTGTTCGCGCGTAAACACCTGCCCGGGGTTTGACGCGAGCATGTAGAGGATTTCAATTTCCTTGGGCGTACAGATGATGGGTTGCCCTTTGAGTGTAACCGTGTAGCTTTTGATGTCGATTACAAGCCCTTCATGCACAACGGAGCCCTCGTCTGCGGAATGCTGCTGCTCGGAGGTACGTCTTAAGACCGCCTTGATGCGCGCAACGACCTCTCGCGGGCTGAACGGCTTCACGATGTAATCATCCGCGCCAAGCTCAAGACCCAAAATACGGTCGATCTCTTCGCCCTTCGCGGTGAGCATGATGATGGGAATGCGCGAGGTTTTTCTGATTTCCTT
>DLFZ01000088.1:2235-3638 GCA_002482435.1 Christensenella sp. UBA7707 | reverse complement strand
ACCACGTGAATGGGGATGTCTCCCGCGCTGCGCTCAATCCCGCGGTTGATGAGCCTGTCGCAGGATTTCTGCCCTGTCACGCAAACCATGATGCTCTGCTGTTTTGTTGTTTCACTCATTGCTGCTTTAACGCATCCTCCATTTTATCGGGAAGGTCGGGGGGCGTATGGTTCAAAATTTGGTCGATCGCCTCTTTTGCGGAGGCGGCACAGCGAAAAAGCCCCATGTAGGCGGGGTTGGTAAACTTCGCGTCCACGCACAAAGCAAGCTGTTTTACGAGCGGATCGTAGTAGCCGTCCACATTAAGAAACACGATAGGTGCGCTTAAATACGAAAGCTGCGCCAGTGTGATTACCTCAAGCGCTTCTTCAAGCGTGCCAAAGCCCCCGGGCAGCACAACAAAACCGCTGCTCAGGCGTTCCATGGTAGCCTTGCGCTCGTGCATGGTGGCGGTTACAAGAAGCTCGTCGCATGCCTCGTAAGCGATGCCCGGCTGGTTGAGCTTTTCAGGGATCACACCGATGATGTGGCCACCTGCGGCGCGTACGCTCTTCGCCACAGCGCCCATCAGACCCAAACGCCCCCCACCGAATACGAGGCCAAGCCCGTTTTTGGCCAAAAGGGAACCAAGCTCCACCGCACAATCTTTATATTTCTGGTCGATACGGTTGCTTGACGCGCCGAACACGCAGATATTCTTCATTTGCAAAGGCCTTTCCGCTTGATGTTACCATTATATCATCTGGCTTTCGCGCTTTGAAGAATACAATTGTGACAAACTTACTAATATTTCTGGGCAACCCATGCCACCCATATGGCCTTAGGGCACATGGGTGGTATAAAGTATGCGCATTTGCGGTTTTATATAATCCTCGCCACGAGCACGCTGATGTCGTCCGCACCGCTTTTTTCGCGTGCGTAGCGCAAAAGAGCGTTTGCCGCGTCGTCCGCTGTGTTGGCTGCGTAAACTTTTTCAAGCAGCGAGGCGAAAAGTTCCGTGCCGAGCGCGTCGAACGCGCCGTCCGTCATCAAGATCACCGCGTCGCCGTGCTTGAGCGCCACATTCTGCACGGCGGGGTGTGCATCCTTCATGACGCCGATGGGCATTGCCTCCGCGTAAATGGTGATGATCTTTCCGTCGCGCAAAATATAGCTTGGCGGCGCGCCGAATTTTATGAATCGCGCCGAGCCTGTTTTGAGGTCAATCAGCGCCGCGTCGAGCGTGGCGTACATATCGTTTTGCCTGCGCAAAAGCAAAAGCCGGTTTACGCACTCAAGCGCGCTGTCAAGCTCGAAGCCAACGCTCATCAAATCCCCCAAAAGCGCAACAGCCGCAGCGCTTTCCCTGTGCGCCTCCGCGCCCGCGCCCATGCCGTCTGACAGCATCAGCAAAAGGTTGCCGC
>DLFZ01000088.1:0-2207 GCA_002482435.1 Christensenella sp. UBA7707 | reverse complement strand
GCGCCGATGCGTATTTCATAACGCCGGTATGGGCGGCGCGGATAGGTGGCTTCCGAAAGCGTGTTCAAAGCGCCGCAAACGCCAAAAAGCTGGCGGGAAACAAAGCCCTGCGCCTCGTCGTCGGGATCGAAAAGCTCGCTCAGGCGAGAAACCACGCCGGCCAGGTCCTGAAGCCGCGCACGCACCGTGATGAGCGCCCGCTTAGCCTGCTCATCTTCGGCAGGGAGGGCCGCCGCTTCAAGCACGCGCATGGCCCTGCCAGGCAAAAGTGCGAAAAGTCCCGAGGCAAAGCCCGCTTCCCAAGCGGAAAGCGAGTTGATGCCGCCCACGAAGTACGAAATCAATGCCGCCGGAACAAAAAAACCGCCCGCGAGGCCCCAGCGCCCCGCGCGGCGCAAAAACGAGGCGCATAGCGTACAAGCAGCAAGCGCACCCAAAAATAGCATGCTGGCTCCACCCACAAGTACGCAGCTCGCCCCAAAAATGACCGATGCCGCAACCGCGGAAGGCCCTTTTGTACCCGCCGCCAAAAGCGAGAAAAACGCTGCCAAAACAGCGCCTACGCTCACTTCAAGCGGCGCGAAACCGCCTACGGAAAACACGATGAACGCGCCAAGCGCCACAAGCGACGCCTGCTCCAAATTGGAGAGCATTCGCTTTTTTGCGGCCGCCTCGAACGCGGCGCGCGCGTTTTTGAGCGCAGCCGCAGCAAGCACGGCGAGCACCATGTTGCTCAGCCCGACCATCGCGTCCTCGAGCGTTTGCATGTAAAAGATGGGCAGCAAAACAAGCTGCACGGCAATCAAAAGCGCAAGCTTCTCACGGTTTTTCAAGGCCCCGCGCCAGCTCTTTAAAAGCAGGCACGCCGCTGCGAACACCGCGCAAGCGGCGGCAGAAGCGTAGTTTGCGCCCAAAAGCGACCCCAAAACCGCGCCCGCGAGCGCGAAGTAGGGGGTTGTGCCGCAAAGAAACACTGCACCCACGCAGGCGGCGCCAAGCGGCGAAAGCCCGCTTTTACCATAGGCGGACGCGCCAAGAAGAACGGACAAGAAAAATTCCGCCGCCTCAAACGGGAATGCGCGGCGTTTGAAATATGGGAGAAGGAGGCTTTTGAGCCTCAATACAGCTTCATGCACGCGCTGACACCTGCTTCGTTTTGGATGGGTTTCTGCTTGTCCTATATGGCTTTATGATACGGATATATGTTTGAAAAAAGTGTCAAACAAACAGCGTGAAATCCTGCGAAAAATGAAAAACCATCGGGTTTGCGCCGCAATGAGGCAAATGGTATAATGTGACAAGCAAGCATCTGAAAAAGTTCCACGTGCATGAAGAGGGGCGGACATGCAAAAGACCGAATGTTGAGGAATTGTAAGGAATTGGAAGCGGAACGGTTGGCATTGGTTCCTCTAACGGTAAAACAGTTGGATTTATGGCTGGAAAATGTGAAGGCTTTAGAAGATGAGATGAATTGCGGTTATCGCGGTGAACCGGTTCAAGGACATTTTGTTGACTTTATACGCGCTCGGTACGCAAAAGCACAAAGCGATGCCGGCAACTACCTATACCATACCGTGTGGTTTTCGTGCGCAAAACCGACAGAGTCGTGATGGGCGAAATCGCCTTCACGGGCGTGTCGGATGGGAATCGCGAAGTCGAGATCGGCTACGGGCTAAACCCGGAGTTTGAAGGCGAGGGCTACATCACGGAGGCCGTTCAAACGCTGTGCGAGTGGGCCTTGGCGCAAAACGAAATCAGCCATGTTATCGCTGAAACCGAAAACAACCCAAAGTCGGAAAACATTTTGAAACGGGCGGGTTTTCTTGCATACCAGCAAAATGATACGGCTGTCCGGTGGAGAAGATAAGCATGCAAAACGATCTGTAACGCAAAGAAACGTTCTCGATGTTAATTACACAAGCGACTTCCGCTAATAACTAAGCAAGCCGTTATAAGAAGGTGAATTTATGCAACAAGCGCTCCATTCCTACGCGGCCTCCAACCGGGTGCGGCTGGCCGCCGCATCGCCGGAAATCACACTGAGCGACGTTTCTAAAAACGCCGCCGCCGTGATTGAGTGTATCCTTAAGGCGGACGCCGTTTCCGCGGACTATTTGGTGCTGCCGGAGCTTTGTCTGACGGGCGCCACGCTCGGCACGCTCACGCGCCAGCCGCTGGTGCTTAGTGCCGCGCAAAACGCGCTCAGG
>DLFZ01000057.1:475-5632 GCA_002482435.1 Christensenella sp. UBA7707 | reverse complement strand
GCGGGGTATCTGTATGATGATCTTTGGGTGGAACTGATTGCCGACGGCGTGCATCTTCCGCCGCTCCTTTTAAAGCTGATCCTCAAATGCAAGCGGCACGACCGAATTTGCCTTGTGACCGACAGCATGCGTGCAGCAGGTATGCCCGAAGGGACTTCGGTACTCGGCAGCCTTAAAAACGGTACTGAGGTGTTTGTAGAAGGGGGCGTGGCGATAATGCCCGACCGCCAAGCCTTTGCGGGCAGCGTGGCAACGGCGGACCGCCTTATCCGCGTGATGACGGAGCAGGCTGGCCTATCCCTACACGAAGCGGTACGGATGATGAGCCTTAACCCTGCGCGCCTTTTGAAGCTCGATGCGAATATGGGCAGCATCAAGGAAGGCAAGCTGGCTGACCTTATTGTATTCAATGAAAAAATTGATGTGCGCCGCGTTTATGTGAGCGGCAGGGAAGTGAACATCGCATAGAAAAGGAGTACCAAATCATGAGAATTAACGTGTTACCTACACCCAAAGCGATGGGTGCTGACGCGGCGGTTTTTATCGCAAACAAACTCAACCAAGCAATTGCCAGCCAAGGGTATGCAAGGCTGCTACTTTCTACGGGTGCCTCTCAATTCGATATGCTGGAGGAGCTTGTGCGGCAGGATGTTGCTTGGAACAAGGTGACCATGTTTCATCTGGACGAATATGTGGGCTTAAGCGAGCAGCATCCGGCTTCTTTCCGCAAATACCTGAAGGAGCGCGTTGTGAGCAAGGTTCCTTTTGCCGAGGCTGTGTTTGTAAACGGCGAGGGCGATGTAAAAGAGAATATCACTTTCCTTAGCAATCGAATCCGTGAAGCGGAAATTGATGTTGCAGCGATCGGTATCGGTGAAAATGGACACATTGCCTTTAATGACCCTCCCGCAGATTTTGACACGGAAGAAAGCTACATCGTTGTAAAGCTCGATGAGCGCTGCAGGCTTCAGCAGGTGGGTGAAGGGTGGTTCCCGGGCATGGACGCTGTGCCGGAGACCGCTATTTCCATGACGGTGCGGCAAATGCTACGCGCCAAATGTATCGTAAGCGTGGTGCCGCATGCTGTAAAGGCCGACGCGGTACAGAAAACGCTTGCGCAGGAGGTCAACAACCTCGTTCCTGCTACCATTTTAAAAACGCATCCCGACTGGCACCTTTATTTGGACGCACAGTCCGCGCAGGGGTTTCTGAAATAGCCGAGCTACGCGGATATAAGTGCCGGACATATCGCCGTATTCTTGCATACATTTACGTTTCGCTTACAAAAATGTCTTCGAAAAGCGCAGCCTTGCAAAGTTAAGGGCTGCGCTCTTTGGTAAAGAGAGAATAGGCTTTACAGTGAAGGGCACGTAAAATCCTTTGTTCACAGGAGCGCCCGTTTTACCTCGTTGTCCCTATGGACCAACTCTGAAAATAAATTCGGATACAACAATCAGAGACGGACAAAAGCGCTTGACGCTTATCCACCGGACATATTTGCGTACAGGGGCTTTCATTGCCTTTTATGCGAATTTTGCGGTACAATATAGAATATAAACACATGGGTCGCATGATCCATACGCCTCAAACAAAGGGGATTGAAGCTATGAAAACGCTGTACGCGCTTTCCGAATCGGCTTATACCACCTCTGTGTGGTATTTGAAAAGTCTTTCGGGTTTACGGGACGCCGCCGCGCGGCAGCGCATCGACGTGATGCTCCTAAAGGACGCCTCGGAGCTTGATGCCTTGGGAGAACTTTACACGCTCGTTCTCATCGGCTCAGATTCAGACTGGACGGGATTTCTTATAGAGTCTATGCGCAAGCGCGGTGTGAAGGTTGTACTCATGGGTCCCGCGCCCAACGACTTTGGCGCGGATGTGAGCGGCGCTCTTTTCAATCGCGAGACCCTCGTGCACGACATGGTACGATACTTTTACCTTTCGGGACGCACCCGCCTTGCCACACTTGGCTACGAGCCCAACCTTGTGAATGACAACATCCGCCGCCATGCTTTTTTATCCGCGGCGCGCCAGTACGATCTTGATGTGGACGAGCGGCGTGACGTATACGACATCACAGACAATCTGGCACAATGCCTTTCGCGCTTTTTTGAGAGCGCCTCGCGCTACGACGGGGTCATCTGTGCCAATGATTATGTTGCCGTAGAGCTTTTGGTGCAGGCGCGTGCGCGGGGACCGAGGGTGCCCGAACAGCTCTTTGTTTCCGGCTCCGGCAACCTCATGATCAGCTCGTGTACCACGCCCACGCTCACCACCTCCNNGAGCTCGGCGTACAGACGATGAACCTGTGGAGTCTGCTTGAAAACAACCCGGGCATCGTTTCAGCCAGCATATCTATCCCCTGCGAGATCATACCGCGTGGCAGCACCGCCTATTTAAGCATACCAAACGAGCCCTCCGGCGCGCCGCATTTTGTCGCCGCAGCCCCCGCCGCCGTCTCGAGCGACCATACGGTTTTGTGGCTTCGCAAGCTTGAGGCCTGCCTTTTAAGCTGCGATGCGCTCGACCGCTCGCTTTTAAGCGGCGTCCTTCGGGGCGTGAGTACAGAGGACCTTGCTGCGCGGCTTTTCATTTCCCCCGGCACAGTGCAGTACCGCCTAAAAAAGTTGTATGCCGCGTTAAACGCACCTGCGCGCAACGAATTCGTGCGCATGCTTTCCCCTTATGTTACTACGCTTGAGGCGCTAAAAAACGAAGATATTCTTTCCCGGAAATAGAGGAAAACCATGTATACAGAAAAAGGCCGCTTGTGCGGCCTTTTTCTGTATAACAGTTTATTATACCATAACCATTCATCTTTGTCACTTCAAATCTCCACTGCCTTTTTGTCCGCCGTTTTGCATTGCGATGTGTGCGGATAATCCGTATCATGAAAGCGTAGCAACATTTCCTTAGCGATTCCCGTTCGGGTTTCCCGATCATCAACCGAAACGGAGGAAAATAGATGGACTTTCGTAAAAGCTGGAGGACGGCGCTTTTGACGGCGACAAGCATGGGTGTTCGCATCACGCCGGACGACCGCCAAAGCGTGGAGACAAGCAACTGGTTCTATATGCAGGCGACGAGCGCCGAGAGTAACGTTTTGAGCGTTTCCGCCGCCCTCGGGCTTCCGGCCAAAGTTTTGACCGCATTCGTTCAGCGCAGCCCCATTTCGCAGCTCATCAAAAATAGCCTTAGCCAAAGGCATATCGCCTACGAGGCTATGGAAGTACCCCAGGGCGGGCCGTGGGGCTACCGCCACCAGTTCAATATTGCCGACAGCGGTTACGGGATGCGCGCACCGCGCGTTCATAACGATCGCGCGGGCGAGGTGGGAAGGCTCCTTGATGCCTCCAAGTTCGATCTCAAGCGCATTTTTGAGGAAGAGGGCGTTGCCATCCTCCATTTGAGCGGGCTTATCGCGGCGCTCTCGCCCGAGACCGGCAAATTCTGTGTGGAGCTTGCACGTGTGGCAAAGCAAAACGGTACCCGCGTGAGCTTTGACCTCAACCACCGCGCATCCTTCTGGAAGGGGAGAGAAGACGAGCTTCGTGCCATGTTTGTGGAGATCGCGAGCCTTTCGGATATTCTTGTTGGCAACGAGGAAGACTTTCAGCTTTGCCTAGGTATCCAAGGCCCCGAGGCGGGCGGTAAAGATGTATCCTCCAAGCTCGAAAGCTTTAAGGCTATGATCCTCCGCGTGAAGGAGCGCTTCCCGAACGTTTCCCTGTACGGCACAACACTTCGGCAGGTCATAAGTGCCAACGAACACCTTTGGGGCGCGATTCTTTTAGACGGCGACACATGGCATTACGCCGAGCCGCGCGAGATACCTGTACTTGACCGCATCGGCGGCGGGGACGGCTTTGTGGGCGGACTGCTTTACGGCCTTCTCAAAGGCTACGAGCCGGAAAAGGCCATGCGCTTTGGCTGGGCGACGGGCGTGCTTGCAACGACGGTGCTTGAGGATTACGCTACCCCTGCCGACGAAGAGCAGATTTGGAGCATTTGGGAGGGCAACGCGCGGGTAAAGCGCTAGGTCGTATTCGAAAAAAGGAAACGCACCCATTGGCCACCGCTTTTTTACCATATTGTGTTGAAATTTCTTGAAACACGTACGGTATTGCTACGAAAATTCGTATTACCCCGCAAAAATAACAGCTCGCCATTGGATGTATTTTCTTTTCCTAAACACACATTAAAGACAAAAGGAGATTTTTATGAAACAAGCGGATATCGGGTTGATCGGCCTCGCGGTGATGGGTGAAAACCTCGTGATGAACATGGAATCTAAGGGCTTTACCGTGGCTGTTTACAACCGAACGTCATCCAAGGTGCAGGCTTTCACACAAGGCCGTGCCAAAGGCAAAAACATCATCGGCACCTATTCCCTTGAAGAGTTGGTATCGAAGCTTGAAAAGCCCCGTAAGGTGATGATGCTCGTTAAGGCCGGGCAGGCCGTGGACGATTTTATCGAGGCGCTCATCCCACTGCTTGAGCCGGGCGACATCATCATCGACGGCGGCAACAGCCATTTCCCCGATACCATCCGCCGCACGGCCTATGTGGAAAGCAAAGGCCTTCTCTATATTGGCACCGGCGTATCAGGAGGCGAGGAGGGCGCGTTGAAGGGGCCTTCCATGATGCCTGGCGGCTCGGCTGCGGCTTGGCCTTATGTGAAGCCCATTTTTCAGGCCATCTGCGCCAAGGCCCACGGCGTGCCCTGCTGCGACTGGGTGGGCGAAAACGGTGCGGGCCATTTCGTGAAAATGGTGCACAACGGCATTGAATACGGCGACATGCAGCTCATCTGCGAGGCTTATCAGCTCATGCACGATGGCCTTCATATGACTGCCGACCAGATGCATGAGGTATTTAAGTCTTGGAACGAGACCGAGCTTGACAGCTACCTCATTGAGATCACCGCTGACATTTTAGGGTATAAGGATTCTGACGGTGCACCCATTGTGGAGAAGGTGCTCGACACTGCGGGTCAAAAGGGCACCGGCAAGTGGACAGGCATCGCCGCGCTCGATGAGGGTGTCCCCCTTACCCTCATCGGCGAGGCGGTGTTTGCGCGCTGCCTCGCTGCCATGAAAGAAGAGCGCGTTGCGGCATCCAAAGCGTTCCCCAAGCCGCAAGGCACCTTCACAGGC
>DLFZ01000057.1:181-426 GCA_002482435.1 Christensenella sp. UBA7707 | reverse complement strand
GCGCAGGGCTACACCCTCATGCGTGCCGCCGCCAAAACTTACGGCTGGAACCTCAACTGCGGCGGCATCGCGCTCATGTGGCGCGGCGGGTGCATCATCCGTTCGGTGTTTTTGGGGAAGATTAAGGATGCGTTCGATGCGGACCCGAACCTTTCTAACCTCCTGCTCGATCCATACTTTAAAGATGTCATCATAAGCCTCGTGCCCGCTTGGCGAAGCGTGGTTTCTTTCGCTGTGAGGCAGGG
>DLFZ01000057.1:0-127 GCA_002482435.1 Christensenella sp. UBA7707 | reverse complement strand
CAGGCGCAGCGCGACTACTTCGGCGCGCACACTTATGAACGTATCGACAAAAAGCGCGGCGAGTTCTTCCACACCAACTGGACGGGCGAGGGCGGCAGTACCGCAGCATCGACCTATAACGTATAAA
>DLFZ01000078.1:168-23320 GCA_002482435.1 Christensenella sp. UBA7707 | reverse complement strand
GGCGCTGGTCGGCGAATCCGGCTGCGGCAAGTCCACGCTCGCTTTGAGCCTTATGGGCTACTATTTTGCACCGCTCCATTACATCAAGGGCGATATCATCGTGGACGGCATGAACATTTCCACCATGAAGCCTGACGATGTGCGAAGATCCGTGCTCGGCACGGAAATCGCCTACATCCCGCAGGCGGCAATGAACGCGCTCAACCCTACACGAAAAATCATCAATTTTGTGGAAGACGTGATTCTTGCGCACCAGCCCAAAACCACCAAAAAAGAAATTTATGAGCTTGCCAAGGAACGCTTTCATGTGCTGGGGCTCCCGGAAAGCGTGCTTTCGCGCTACCCTGTGGAGCTTTCGGGCGGTATGAAGCAGCGCACGGTCATCGCCATTTCCACCATCCTTAAGCCCAAGGTGCTGATCGCCGACGAACCTTCGAGTGCGCTCGATGTAACAAGCCAGAAAATGGTCATCAAGATGCTGCGCGAGCTGATGGAGAAGGGGTTCATCAGGGCGATGATCTTCATCACGCACGAGTTGCCGCTTCTTTATAACGTGACCGACGACATCATGGTGATGTACGCCGGGCAGATTGTAGAGCAGGGAACGGCGAAGGAGATGGTTTTCGACCCCATTCATCCGTACTCCAAGGGGCTCATGGGCTCCATCATCGTTCCCGAGGAAGGCACGCGCGACGTGAAGCTCACCGCCATCCCGGGCACGCCTCCCAACTTGAAAAAGCCGCCGTTTGGCTGCCGTTTCGCGGAGCGCTGCAAGTATGTGAAGCCCGAGTGCATCGTTTCAAACGTAGCGTATACGCCGTTTGGAGACGGGCGCGCATACCGCTGTATCCTGCCGGTAGATAAGCTGAAGGAGGTATACGAGCATGAGTAATGCCATCAGATGCGCCGAACTGAAAGACTGCCCGCTCTGTTTGAGCGGCCACATGGTTACAAAAGTATACGGTGTGGGTGAAAAGCGCAACACTGCGGTGGATCATGTGGATTTTACCTTCCGCGAGGGCGAACTGGTTTCTATCGTGGGGGAATCCGGCAGCGGCAAAACGACGCTCGCTAAAATGCTGCTTGGCCTTACGGGCGTTACCGAGGGAGAAATTTACTTCCAGGGAAAGAAGCGTGACATCAGCACGCAGGCAAAACGAAGGGAATACTGGAAAAGCATTCAGGCGATTTTTCAGGATCCATTTTCTTCGTTTAACATGTTCAATAAAATCGATACAGTGTTGTTGGACTGCATCAACATGCGTGGCGGACGAAAACTCCCTCGCGAAAAAAAGATCGAGATGATGACCGAGGCGTGCCGTTTTGTAAACCTTGAATTTGCCGAGCTTACCAACAAATATCCATTCGAACTTTCCGGCGGGCAGATGCAGCGGCTGATGATCGCCCGCGTATTCCTTCTCAGGCCCAAAATTCTTCTGGCGGACGAACCCACTTCCATGATCGATGCTTGTTCGCGTGCAACCATTCTCGATATGCTTTTGCAGCTTCGCGACGAAATCGGCATGACGATCATCTTCATCACGCACGACATCGGGCTTGCCTATTACATTTCCGATTCCGTGTACATTATGGAGCACGGTAAGTTTGTGGAGAGCGGCACCGCGGACGAGGTTATTCTTAACCCCAAGGCGGAATATACAAAGCGCCTCATCAGCGACGTTCCCAAAATTTATGAACCGTGGGATTTGAGCACCGTCTGACGCGCCGCGCAAACCGGCAAAGTAAAACGAAAGAGGATTTTGCAATGGATGTTAAAAAACTGGTTGCGCAAATGACGCTCGAGGAAAAAGCCTCACTTTGCTCCGGCCTTGATTTTTGGCACACGAAACCCATCGAGCGCCTCAACGTACCTTCCATAATGATGAGCGACGGACCGCATGGCCTTCGCAAACAGGATGAACGTGCCGATCACCTTGCGGTGAACGAAAGCATCGAGGCGGTCTGCTTTCCGGCCGGCAGCGCCATGGCGGCGTCCTTCGATACGGAGCTTTTTCATACGCTGGGCGACGCGCTTGGTGCCTCCTGTCAGGCGGAAAAATTGGCGCTCGTGCTCGGCCCCGCCATCAACATCAAGCGTTCTCCGCTTTGCGGGCGCAATTTTGAGTATTTGAGCGAAGACCCATATCTTGCGGGGCAGGCTGCCGCGGCCTACATAAAAGGCGTGCAGGCGCATAACGTTGGCGTGAGCGTAAAACACTATGCCGCCAACAGCCAGGAACACAGGCGCATGTCCTCAAGCTCCGAAATCGACGAGCGCACCATGCGTGAAATCTACCTTGCGGCATTTGAAACTGCCGTAAAGGAGGCAAAACCGTGGACCATCATGTGCTCCTACAACCGCATCAATGGTACCTACGCATCCGAAAACAAACGGTACTTGACCGACATTCTTCGCGGCGAGTGGGGCTTTGACGGTTTTGTGGTAAGCGACTGGGGCGCGGTTTCCGACCGCGTAAAGGGCGTTGAAGCCGGGCTCGACCTTGAAATGCCGGCATCCCGCGGCGTTAACGACGCAAAAATCGTAAAGGCCGTAAGCGAAGGCAGGCTTGACGAGAAATATGTTGACCTTGCTGCGGAAAATATCCTTAACATCGTTTACAAATATGTGGAAAATGCCAAGCCGGATACCGTTTGGGACAAAGAGCAGCAGCATGAATTGAGCGCGAAGATCGCCGAGGAGTGCATGGTGCTTTTGAAGAACGAAGGCGGTATCCTTCCTCTTACCAAGAGCGACGAAATCGCCTTCATCGGCGAGTTTGCAAAATGCCCGCGTTTTCAAGGCGGCGGCAGTTCACACATCCGCTGTTTCAAAACCACGAGCGCGCTTGAGGCGGCTGAGGGTTACCCCAACGTCCGCTACGCAAAGGGTTTCGACATCGAAACCGATACAACTTCAGAAACGCTTCTCAAAGAAGCGGAAGAACTTGCAAAAAAGTCGCATGTTGCAGTGGTGTTTGCAGGCCTGCCGGATTCGTACGAGTCCGAAGGCTACGACAGGGTGCACATGCGCCTGCCGGAATGCCAAAACGAGCTCATCCGCCGCGTTGCGGCGGCAAACCCGAATACGGTGGTGGTACTTCACAACGGCTCTCCCGTGGAAATGCCGTGGGTGGACGGCGTAAAGGGCATCCTTGAGGCATACCTCGGCGGGCAGGCTGTGGGTAAGGCGATTGTAAGGGCTTTGTTCGGCGAGGCAAACCCATCCGGCAAGCTGCCGGAAACCTTTCCTTTGCGGCTTGAGGATAACCCTTCGCACCTGTTTTTCGGCGGGGAAAAGGACATTGCCGAATATCGTGAAGGCGTGTTTGTCGGCTATCGTTACTACGACAAAAAGAAAATGCAGGTCTTGTTCCCGTTTGGCCATGGCTTGTCTTATACATCATTTGCATACTCCAATTTGCGCTTCAGCAAAAAGGAAATGACGGAGCATGAAACCCTTATTGTTTCCGTGGACGTTACAAACACCGGAAAGGTGTTTGGCAAGGAAGCGGTTCAGCTTTACGTTGCCGACAAGGAAAGTACCGTATTTCGCCCTGAAAAGGAGCTTAAGGGTTTTCAGAAGCTTGCACTGTCACCGGGTGAAACCAAAACCGCCACGTTCACGCTTGATTCGCGTGCGTTCGCGTACTGGAACACCCAAATCCACGATTGGCATGTAGAAAGCGGCGCGTTTGATGTGCTGATCGGCACTTCCTCGCGCGACATCAGGTGTGTCGAAACCGTAGATATGAGCTCTGACGTGCAGCTTCCCGTAACCTACACCATGGATAGCATTTTTCTCGATATTTTTGGTAATCCACGTGCAAAGGCGGCGATAAAACCCATGTTTGATGCCATTTTAGGCATTCTTGGGCCGCAAGAGGGCGAATCCTCCACCGCGCTTGAGGCGATTTCGCCCGAAATGATGGAAGCGATGCTTCGTTACATGCCGCTTCGTTGCGGTTTAAGCTTTGGCGGCGGCAGGATCAGTGAGGATCAACTGAACGCTTTGCTCGAACAACTCAATAGAGCATAGCGGCGTGAAAGAAAGGCCGCGAACCTCCTTACGCGGCCTTTCTTATTTTGCTTTGTGCAGACGGGGAAAGTGCAATGAAGTTTGGACATTTTGACGATGAAAAGCGAGAATATGTAATCCATACGCCTGTAACACCGCTTCCGTGGATCAACTATCTAGGCAGCGAATCTTTTTTTGGGCTCATATCAAACACGGGCGGCGGTTATTGTTTTTACCGGGACGCAAAGCTTTTGCGTCTTTTAAGGTACCGTTACAACGGTGTACCGGCGGACATCGGCGGCAGGTTTTTTTATGTGAAGGAAGATGGAAAACCCGCTTGGAGTCCCGCATTTCATCCTTGCGACACGCCGCTTGACGCTTATTCGTGCAGGCATGGCATGGGCTATACGGTGCTCGAAGGCGAAAAGGATGGGCTTGAAGCAAAACTTACGGTTTTTGTTCCCGTAGGCGAACGCTGCGAGGTGCAGTCCATAACGCTTAAAAACACATCGTCACAGGAAAAAAGCTTCAAGCTTTACGGTGCGGTGGAATGGTGCCTTTGGAATGCGGTGGACGATGCATCAAACTTCCAGCGCAACCTCAACATCGGCGAGGTCGAAATTGAGGGAAGCACGGTGTACCACAAAACCGAGTATCGCGAGCGCCGCGACCATTACGCTTATTACGGCGTAAACGCACCAATTTCGGGCTTTGATACCGACCGGGATACCTTTTTGGGCAAATTTGCAGGATTTCACGCGCCAGCGGCAGTCGTCAACGAAACAAGCTTTTCTTCCGTAGCACACGGTTGGTCACCTATCGCGGCGCTTCGGCTTGACGCAAAGCTTATGCCAAACGAGGAAAAAACGTTTGTTTTCGTGCTCGGCTATGGCCAAAACCCGCGCGATCAAAAATTCATCGCGCCGAATGTCATAAGAAAGGACGAGGCAAGGCGCGTGCTCGGAAAATTCTCCACAGCGGAAGCCGTGGATCAAGCGCTTTCAGAGCTTGCGGCCTACTGGGACGGCCTTCTTACGCGCTTTTGCGTACAAAGCGGCGATGAGCGGCTCGACCGCATGGTGAACGTGTGGAATCAGTACCAGTGTATGGTAACCTTCAACATGAGCCGCAGCGCCAGCTACTACGAAAGCGGCATGGGGCGTGGCATGGGCTTCCGCGACAGCTGCCAGGATCTTTTGGGGTTTGTGCATCTGGTGCCGGAGCGTGCGCGGGAGCGCATCATCGACATCGCCAGCATCCAGCGGCAGGATGGCAGCACCTATCACCAATATCAGCCGCTCAACAAGCGCGGCAACAACGATGTGGGCTCAGGCTTCAACGACGACCCGCTGTGGCTTGTGGCCTGCACCTACGCTTACATTGCAGAAACCGGAGATATGGCCATTCTCGATGAGCCTGTGCCCTTTGATAATGTGGTGGGCAGCGAGCAGCCCCTTTTGGAGCATTTAAAGCGAAGCGTGTATTTTACCATACAAAACAAGGGGCCGCACGGCCTGCCGCTCATCGGCAGGGCGGATTGGAATGATTGCCTCAACCTCAACTGTTTCTCGGAGGAGCCGGGCGAGAGCTTTCAAACGACGGCCAACTTCGAAAGCGGCGTGGCCGAAAGCGTATTTATCGCGGGAATGTTCGTGAAATACGCAAGGGAATATGCCGAGCTTTTGGGAAAGCTCGGGCGCGATTGTGAAGCCGAAGAGGTGCTTGAAGAGGTGCGCGCCATGGAACAGGCGGTGCTTTTGCACGGCTGGGATGGCGCTTGGTTCCTCCGTGCGTACGACGCGTTTTCAAACAAGGTAGGCAGCCATGCCTGCGAGGAAGGGCAAATTTTCATTGAACCGCAGGGCTTTTGCGTAATGGCTGGTATCGGCGTAAACGACGGCAAGGCGCGCATGGCGCTTGATTCCGTGCGCGAAAGGCTTTGCGGCACCTATGGTGTGGAGCTTTTAACGCCCTGCTACACGGTTTATCACAAGGAGCTCGGTGAGGTTTCCAGCTACCCGCCCGGCTACAAGGAAAACGGCTCGGTCTTCTGCCACAACAACCCTTGGGTAAGCATTGCGGAAACGACGCTCAAAAACGGTGAGAACGCCTTTGACATTTACCGGCGTACCTGCCCGGCATATTTAGAGGAAAAGAGCGAAATACGCCGCACGGAGCCTTACGTTTACGCACAAACGGTTGCCGCGCGAAGCTCCTTCAACGAGGGCGAAGCGAAAAACAGCTGGCTTACCGGCACCGCCGCATGGACGTTTGTCAACGTGAGCCAGTACATTCTGGGCATTCAGCCTACGCTTGAAGGGCTTGCGGTACGCCCCTGCCTGCCCGACGCACTTTCAAACGTCGTCGTGGAGCGCGTGTATCGCGGTGCACATATATGCATTCGCATTCAAAAAACCGGTGCGTATTCCCTAAAGGTGAATGGAGCCATGCTTAAGGGCGATGTGATCCCTTACGATCCCAATCAAAAACAAATAGAGGCAGAGGTAACGATATGAGCGAGTTTCCAAAAGGGTTTTTATGGGGCGCGGCTTGTGCATCCTACCAGTGTGAGGGCGCATGGGATGAGGATGGCAAAGGCCCGAGCATTTGGGACGATTTTTGCCATGAAAAGGGGAACATTGTCGGCGACGATACAGGCGACGTCGCTTGCGACACTTACCGCCTTTATGAGGAAGACGCCGAGCTTATGTGGCAAACGAACATTAAGGTTTACCGCTTCTCAGTAAGCTGGCCGCGCGTCCTGCCCGAAGGCACAGGCAAAGTGAACGAGGCGGGGCTTGCCTATTACGACAGGCTGATCGATGCGCTCATCAAGCGCGGTATAGAGCCGTGGGTCACGCTTTATCATTGGGATTTGCCAAGCGCCCTTCAGCGCAAGGGCGGCTGGCTTAACCGCGACACTGCCGTTGCCTTCGGTAAGTATGCAGCCATTCTTGCAAAGCGCTTTGATGGGCGGGTAAAAACCTATATGACACTGAACGAGCCCGAGTGTGTGGTTCGCCTTGGCTATGGCAACGGCATACACGCCCCGGGCTGGAAGCTTTCTGAGCGTGAACAGGCACACATTATGCAAAATCTTGTGCTTGCGCATGGCATCGCTTCAACGGCATTGCGCAAAAATAGCTCAATCCCCCTTCAGATTGGTGTCGTACCCTGCGGCAGGCTTTGCTACCCGCTTACGGATTCTCCGAAGGCGCGCGAGGCGTCCTACCGCACAACGTTTGATCTTTCTCAAGGGGACTGGGCATTTACGTTTAACTCGTTTCTCGATAGCTTAATGTTCCACCGCTATGAAGACAGCGCTCCCGATTTTTTAAAGGAAGCGATCGCCGCTGTGCCGCAGAGCGACTGGGTCCTTGTGGAAAAGCCGGACTTTATCGGCATCAACGTATATCAGGGAGACGGCACGGATGAAAACGGTGCAATCGCCAAGCGCCCGGATGGCTTCCCGCTTACCGCCATAAAATGGGGCTTTACCCCGGAGGTAATGCACTACGGCCCGCTTCACCTGCACCGCCGCTACGGGCTGCCCATGTACATCACGGAAAACGGCCAGTCCTGCAACGACCGCGTGTTTTTGGACGGTAAGGTACACGATCCCGACCGTATTGATTTTTTAAACTGCTATTTGCTGGAACTGAAAAAAAGCATCGACGAAGGCGCGCCGCTCCTTGGCTATCTCCATTGGAGCTTCCTCGATAACTTCGAGTGGTCCCAAGGCTACAACGAGCGCTTCGGCTTGGTGTATGTGGATTATGCCACACAAAAGCGCACCCTAAAAGACTCCGCGCTTTGGTATGCTCAGGTCATCAAAACAAACGGCGGCAATTTGTAAGCCGCCTTCAGAAAAACATAGATGGGCGCGGAAAACTCCGCGCCCGTTGCTTGTCAAAAAGAGAAACGGTACCGTTTTAAACTCTTGTTTTCCGCCGCGTTTCGCGCATCGATCAAACCGGTTCGCGCAGAATGCGAAGCATCAGTTCAATGGCCTGCTTACGTTCAGGAATGGGAAAAAGTGGAAAGACATGGTTCATTTTTGGCCATTCAAAGTAGTTGAGCGGCACATCGTGCGCTTGCGCGCGCACAAAAAACCTTTGAGCGTCGGGAAGAAGGATTTCGTGCGTGCCGACAAAGAGCGTCAGCCTCCCAAGGCCTCGCACGTCGCCGTAAATGGGGCTTGCCATAGAGTTGCAAACGCCAAGCTCGCCCGCCCACATTTGCCCAAGCTCCTTGAGGCCATAGATGCCAAGCATCGGGTCTAGTTTGTCGTAGGCGGGGATGATGGGGTTGGTCATGCTCACGTCGAGCCATGGGGAAAGCATGATAATATCTCTGGGCTGCGGCAGCGACAGTTCGTTGAGCTTCATGGCAAGGCCAAGGGAAAGCCCGCCGCCCGCTGAATCCCCCATGATGACGATGTTTTTTGGGTCGGTATCCGAAAGCAGCGTTTTGTAAAGCGCGATCAGCTTGTCATACGCTTCCTCACAGGTATGGAAGGGAACTTTGGGGTAAATGGGCAGGAAAACCTTGGCGCTGAGTTTGCCGGCCATATGAAACAAGAGTTCCCAATGCGGAAAAATTGGTTGGTTGATGTACGCCCCGCCGTGCAGGTAAAGAAGCTTTAATCCGCTTTCCTTGCCGCCGTTGATGACATAGGTATCCATGCCGTTTTCGCTCGTAAGGTCGATGTAGTGGATAAATTTCAGTTCGGGAATGCGGTAGGGCACCTCGCCGATGATGCGGATGGCATCTACATAGCGGTGGAAAAGGCGTTTGGAGGCGTATACGCTTTTTTCAAAAGTCGTCCATAGGTAGGCTTCGATGATGGCGCTTGCAACGCTGCGGCGCTCCATGCCTTCCACGCGCTTTGTTCTTTTTTGCATGCGTGCATCCTTTCGCAGCCGCGCTGCCGGCGGCTTCTGTTACGTTTAATTTACCCCATACACCGCAATTAAGCAACAGGCGGGAAAACTGCCGCGGTATTCGTTCCATTCGGTGCAATGCTCTTTGCAGCGAGCACCCCGGCATATCGCATACGCCCGTCCCAAATGCGGGCGCAGTACGTTTTTTAAAAAGGCACTTGCAAGCGCGTGCGAAAAAGAAAGACAAACGAAGAATACTTGCGCATCCTTGCGATTGTGCTTATAATTCTTAAGAAGTATTCTTTGTTTATAAGTTATGCAATTTGAGAAACGTGTTGCGCGAAAGAACGCATGAAGGGAAAAGTCCGCCATGGGCTCCAAAATTATACAAAAAATAGCGGCTGTTGCAATGGCCATCGTATGTTTGACCGTTTGCGTATCAAACGCCCGAGCGGAAAACCGAGTCAACCTAACCGCAGAAGAGCAGGCGTATGTGCAATCGCGTGGTACTGTAAAGATGTGTGTTGATCCGGATTGGTATCCGTATGAGAAAATTGACGAAAGCGGCCGCCATTGGGGAATCGCCGCGGATCTTATCGCGCTTGTAGCGCAGAGAACAGGATTGCAGATCGAACTGGTTCCTACGAGAGACTGGCAGGAAAGCCTTTCTTTTATGGCAAATGGCAAATGCGATATTTTGAGCTTTCTGAACCAGACCGAACAAAGAGAGCAATGGATGAACTTCACCGATACGCTCTTCTCTGACCCCAGCGTGATCATTACGCGAAATGAGCACGAGTATATTCAGAATTTGTCCACTTTGAGCGAAACCGCGGTTTTGCCGGAAGGCACGAGCATTGAAGAGCGGCTCAGGGGGGACTATCCCAATATCAAAATTATTCTCGTGCCATCCGAAAGCGAAGCGATGGACGCTGTTTCCTCGCGCAGAGCCGATTTTACCGTGCGGTCGCTGACGATGGCGGCATATACCATTCGGCAAGAGGGCTTTTTTAACTTAAAGATTTCCGGACAGATCGACAATTATGAAAACAAGCTGAGCATCGGCGTAAGCAAATACGATCCGATGCTGCTCCAAATCCTGAACAAGGGGATCGCCTCCTTGTCGCAACAGGAAGTTGAAGAGATAACCAACCGCCATATCCCCGTCACGATTCAGCAGGGTTTTGATTATAAGCTGTTTTTTATTTTGTCCGGCGTATTTGTGCTGATCTTGACTGCGGTTTTTTTATGGTCGATGCAGCTGAGGCGTTTTAACAAAAAATTGGCGCTGCAAAAACAGGAGCTTGCCCAGGTACGCGACCGGCTTGAGGTGAGTGAAACGCTCTACAAGTCCTTTTTGAACGCGTCACCCGATGCCGTCGTGATATCCGATGGAAACGGAACGATCCTCGTTGCGTCTCCGGCTGCTTACGCGCTGGTTGGCATGCGCGTGGATGAGGACACACTTCCGGGCCATAAGCTGTTTGAGTTTGTTGCGCCGGAGGAGCGGCCACGTTTGTTTGGCAACCTTGCGAGGCTTTACCGCGGCCATAATCCCGGCATGAACGAGTATCGCGCCGTTCGTATTGACGGGCAGGAATTCATCATGGAAGTGAAAAGCGAAGTAATCAAAGGCGCCACTCATATGCCCGAACGCATGGTTTCAATTGTCAGGGACATTACGGAGCGCCGCAAAATGGAAGATGAGCTCCAAAAAAGGGAAGAGACTCTAAGACAGCTGGCACAGGAACTGAGAAACCAAAACGCACAACTGCACGAAACCGCAACCTACGATAAGTTGACCGGCGTGCGCAACAGAGCCTATTTGGAGGCCTATCTTACCGGGGAAATTGAAAAGCGACGCAATGAGCCCATGTCGATTCTTTTGCTTGACCTTGATCACTTCAAGGCGGTAAACGATGCGTATGGTCACGACGTGGGGGATCAGGTTCTGATGCATGTTGCCGCAACCGTGCAGAACAGCATCCGCAAAACGGACGTTTTCGCGCGCTGGGGCGGCGAGGAGTTTGTTGCCTATCTTCCGGGTGCACCCATCGGCGAGGCGTACGCGGCAGCTGAAAAAATCAGAAACGCGGCGGAACAGTCACCTTACGAGGGTGTCGGGAAAATTACCGTAAGCATTGGCGTTGCACAATATCGAGGCGAAAAAGACATCAACGATTGGATTAAGCGCGCCGACGTTGAAATGTACAAAGCCAAAAATCTTGGGCGCAACCGAGTTTGCTGCGAAGAATTTTGCAGTTAGCAAGCAAAAAATCCGTTTTCATCGAAAAAAGACTTAAAAAACAATGACCTGCGGGTTTTACCGCAGGTCATTGTTTCCTTAAGGCAAGCAAAGGTTATACAAAACCGTTATACCGTGTTTGCACGCGCCTTTCTAAAAACGTTTATTCCGCTGTACAAAAGGTAAACGGCAACCGCAATGGAGCCGAAGGCGTCGGCGTATCTTACAAGTGGGGAAAGCGGAGCGATGGTTACCACCGCCAGCGCCGCAACAATACAAAGGTCGACGCTTGCTTTTCCGCGGTACAACTGCTGCTGCGCGGCTACGACCGCGTCGGGATGCTCCTTGTTCATTGCGCGGTATTTGCGCCAGAACCAAACGTTAACCACCAGCCCCAGCGCGGCAATCACGAGCCCGAGCGGGGTTTTTGCGCTCGGCTTTTCCGACAGCAGCCGAACAATCCCAACAACGATCAGGGCGATTGCGGATACGCACATTGCCGCGGCGACCGTATCGCTGGACAGACGCTCCAGCCGTTTTGCTCGAGCGCTCGCCTCGTCGGGGTGTTTCCTAAGCTTCCGGTAAATCAAAAAGGAGGCAAAGGTTGCCACGAGCTCCGAGGCTCGCCTTAAAAAATCCGCCATCTGCGCGGCGGAACCGCTCACGAGCGCTGCATAACTGATGATGGCTGGCCCCGGTGCGCTCAAAAGAAGCGCTGAAAGAAGCGTTCGTTCGCCATCCTTTGTTCGTAATGCGGGTTGTTTTTCGGGCATATTCGCCTTCTCCGATCAGCTTAGAAAGTACACCAACAAGAACAGCGGCAGTGCCGTTGCAAACGGGACGTTGATTGTATCCCTACCTTTGCGCGAAACAAGTTCCGTAAAGGCCGAAACCGCCGCAACAGCAAGCGCGACCGGCAGGCATAAATACCAGCGCAGCTTTGCATAGATCAACAGGGAAACAAAAATCGCTAAGAATGCTACAACAAACATGGCAAAAGTGCCTTCCCATGTTTTTTGCTGTTCAATAAGCGGCATTGTTACCTGATGCCTGCCGAATTTTTGGCCGACCAAAGCGGCAGCGGCATCGCCAAAACCCCAAGCCAGAATGGCCACGACGGAAATGTATTTGAAGCCTTCGCCAAGCGCGCCCCAGAAAATGGCGATCATGACCGCCATCATAAGGAAAACCAGCACCATGCTGTTTTTTACCTCGCCTTTGCTGCGCTCGTTAAAAAGCGCCGCATAGCGGGGGTGCTTTTCCGCCAGCGCCAGTGCCGGATAGATGATAAGCGCGAGTAGGGCGCATGCCCCGACCGCCAAATACCACACATCAAAAGCCCCTGTGAGAACAAAAATCGACAAAAAGCAAACGGTATGCATCAGCTTGCGCACATATTCCCGCGGGGGATGAACAAGGTGTTTCACGACCAAAATAAGCGTGGCGGCCGCAGCAAAATAGGTACACAATGCGAAGAAACCCCGAAGCAGTTCCTCGAGCATGACAAAAATCCTTTCTTTTCTTTATGCACAGCACAAAGGTAGGTGAGTTGACTGCAAAATCCACGTAAATTATAATGAACATGTGTTGCTTTCGCAACCGACAGTTCCTTTGTGTGTGGTGCTAAAAACAACAAATACTTCAAAAATGTTGCGATTTTACGGAAAGAGAGTTGTAGCGGATGGATGGAAAAGTGAACCAGAGGGTGATGTTGACAAAACGGTTGATCAAGGATACCCTTGTGCAAATTCTCCGCGAAAAGGGCATACGGAACATATCCGTTCGTGATTTGTGCGAACAGGCAGGCATCAACCGAACGACATTTTACAGGTATTACGGAAGCCCGTACGATGTCCTTTCCGAGATGGAAGAGGAACTGCTCAACCGCGTTCAAAATGAGCTGGGAAGAAATGGCGGCGATCCCTCACGCCAACTAGAGGCGATCTGCGCTTATTTTTATAGAAATACCGAGTATATCCGCATTTTGACGGACAACAGCGTGAAGCCGGATTTTCCGCAAAAGCTCTTTCATTTGTCGCCGATTCGGCAGATGCTTTTAGAAAAGCTCCGTGGCCAATATGACGAGCAAAGCCTTGAGTTTGTAATAACCTTTGTCATCAACGGAGGCTACCACATGCTCAGGGAATGGCTCCACGGTGAAAATCACAAACCCCCAACGCAAATTGCAGCGTTGATTTTGGAACTGGCCGAAAAGGTATGCCGCTAAAAGGCGTGTTAGTGCGGCTTTTGTAAGCGCCGAAAACATTTAACCGGCTGCTAAGCTAGCGCTTGCTCTGTAGGATTTGCTCAAAACGCTTCAACAAAACGGCACCCTATACGGTGCTGTTTTGCTTGTGTAATTTAGGCGCATATTCTTTCGCAAACGAAGCGGATACGATTGGTAGGAAGAGGAAAACTTATAAAAAAAGGAAAGAGCGGAAAAAAGTTTTTGTTCGACGATGTAACCCAATCGCAATTTGAAACGTATATAAGGAAGCGGCTCTGATGGACGAGCCGAGTAACACGAAGCAATAGGCATGTGGCTGATTGCAAAATTTGAACAATCACGGGGGTATTACCATGTCAAAACTCATATCCGCCATCCTTGCGGTGCTTCTTCTCGCATCGATGCTGTCTGGCTGCGGAAACCAAAACGGCTCCGAACAGCCCACTCAAACAACGTCGCCCACCGCCACGGGCGAAGTCGCCGGTACGGATGTGCCAAATGGCCTGCAAGGAGAGCTTTCGTCGATCATCGATGAGATCTATGCCAACAAAGACGCGGGAATCGCGGTCGAAACGAAGGCGGTCGATGTCGGCGACGCGGATAGCATTAAGTATTTCACCGGCCTAAGCGACGCGGATAAAATTGAGGAAGCCTTCGTTTCTGAAGCCATGATGAGCTCTCAGGCATATTCGCTAGTACTGGTTCGCCTCAAGGACGGTGCGGATGCGCAGGATGTCGCCCAAGCCATGAAGGATGGCATTGATACGCGAAAGTGGATTTGCGTGGAGGCGGATGATCTTCGCGTGGCTGCCTGCGGCGACGTGGTGATGTTGATCATGGTTTCGTCTGCGCTTTCCGATACGGTTACCGCCGCGCAGATCGTGGATGCATTCAGCGCCGTTTGCGGAGGAACGCTGACTGTTGATTTAAAATAACCATCGTTGTACAAGGCCCGCTTTTTGTGAAAGAAAGCGGGCCTTGCAAGAGGAAGCATGCTGTTTTCAAGTATAACGTTTTTATATTACTTTTTGCCTATTGTGCTCTTTTTGCACTGTGTGGTGCCTAAATGGCTGAAAAACGGCGTGCTGCTGCTTTCCAGCCTCGTTTTTTACGCATGGGGAGGGCCGAAGTATCTTTTGTTGATCGGCACATCCATTCTGCTCGGTTATTTTTTCGGTCTGCTGGTGGAAAAATACGCCTATAAAAAGCGGGCGAAGCTTTGTATAACGGTTTACTGTGTCGTCGTGCTCGGCTTTCTCGCATACTTCAAGTATGCGGATTTTTTTATTGCAAACATCAACGGTCTTATGGGTACCGATCTTCCTCTTTTAAAAATCGTTCTGCCGCTCGGCATCAGTTTTTATACCTTTCATATGCTAAGCTACGTGGTGGACATCTACCGGGGCGATGTGAAGGCCCAGAGGAACCTTGTCGACTTTGCAACTTACATCATGTTATTTCCTCAGCTTGTTGCGGGGCCTATCGTACGCTATGTGGACGTTGCAAAGGAGCTAACGTCGCGGAGCATCACCGCAGATGAGGTATTTTTGGGGGCGCGCCGCTTCCTGTTCGGACTTGCAAAAAAAGTGCTCATCGCCAATATGCTTGGGGAGCTATGCGATGCCTTTCTGGTTTCCCAGGCGAAGTCTGTGCTGTTTTACTGGCTGTACGCCGTTGCCTTTACAATGCAGATCTACTTTGATTTTTCGGGTTATAGTGACATGGCATTGGGACTTGGCAGGATGTTTGGCTTCCATTTGCTCGAAAACTTCAACTACCCCTACACTTCCCGCAGCATTACGGAGTTTTGGAGGCGCTGGCATATATCGCTCAGCTCTTGGTTTCGGGATTATGTGTACATCCCTTTGGGCGGCAACCGCGTGAAAAAACAACGGTGGCTGTTTAATCTTGCAGTGGTGTGGATGCTGACAGGGCTCTGGCACGGTGCTGCATGGAACTTTGTGCTATGGGGCGCGCTGTTCGCTGTTTTGCTGATGGCTGAAAAGTTTTGGCTTGCGGGGGTTTTGGAAAAGCTTCCAAGGCTCGCAACTCATTTTTATGTGATGTTTTTTGTCGTGCTGAGCTTTGTTCTGTTCAACGCCTCAGGCCTGAAAGCCGCCGCAGTGGACATCGGCGCAATGTTCGGCATGGGGGGTCTCCCTTTTGCAAACGCAGAAACGCTCTATTACCTCCAAAGCTATGCACTGCTCCTTGCTGCCGCCATAGTTGGGTGCACGCCTTTGTGCAAAACCGCCGTATCTCATTGTTGCGAAAAAACCATCGGTGCGCGCTTGCTTCGCGTGGCTGAGCCGACGGTGCTCGTCGTGCTGCTTGTAACGGTGACAGCGTACCTAGTGGACGGTTCCTTTAACCCGTTTTTATATTTTCGTTTTTGAAAGAAGGTGGCGAGGTGAATCTCAAAGCAAAATGCATTCCAGCGCTGCTACTTGTAGGAGCGCTGTGGCTTATTTTGGCGGTTTGGTGCTGGGTTCGACCTTCTCAGGAAACATCGTTAAGCGAGCGGAGAAAGCTTGCGCAGCTGCCAGATTTTACGGCTGACGCCGTACTCAGTGCAAGCTTCATGTCGGAGTTTGAAACGTATACGCTTGACCAGTTTCCGTTTCGGGATTCCTTTCGAGCCGTAAAGGCGGCAACTTCGCTTTATGTGCTGGGTAAAAAGGATAACGGCGGCATCTACCTTTCCGACGGTTATGCAGTGAAGCTTGAGTATCCGCTAAATGTGTCGTCGGTGACCTCGGCGATGGGCAAATTCGAAGCGCTTTATGGAACCTATATGGAGGGGAAAAACCTAAAAATTTACCTTTCCGTCGTGCCGGACAAGGGATACTTTCTTTCACAAAAAAACGGATATCCGGCCATGGATTACGCGCGGCTGTTTTCTTTGATGCAGCATAATTTGCCGTTTGCCGAGTATATCGACATATCCGGCTGCCTTCAGGTGACGGACTATTACAAGACCGATATTCATTGGAGACAGGAGCAAATAACCGATGTGGCACAGCAGCTCTTAAAAGGGATGCGAGTTGGGGAAATCGACTACGAAAACTATACCGTCGTTTCGGCAAACACGCCGTTTTACGGGGTCTATTACGGCCAGTCGGGTTTGCCGCTCAAGAGCGAAACGATCCGCTATTTAACAAGCGAAACGCTTGAGGCATGCACGGTTTACAACGCCGAAACACAGCAGGTGGGCGGCATATACGACCTGGAGAGGCTTAATGGCCGCGACCCTTATGAAATGTTTCTTTCTGGCGCCTGCCCCGTTTTGATCATCACCAACCCAAACGCCGCCGGGCGGGAGCTTGTGGTGTTCCGCGACTCCTTTGCAAGCAGCCTCATTCCGCTCCTTTTAGAAAAATACGCTAAGATCACACTGGTTGATACTAGGTACATCAATAGCCATTTGATTGGCGACTATGTGACGTTTGAAAATCAAGATGTTTTGTTTCTGTACAGTGCTACCGTCCTTAACAACAGCCGCTCGCTCAAATGAACCGCATTTGGCTCAATAAAACGCTTTGAAACCAAGGCCTTTATAGATGGAAACACCCAAGGCCCTTGCACGAAGCGTAACGATGGAAGCGCCATCGCCGATCAACTGCTCGATTGCTGCGCGGCATACAGCCGTGCCGATTCCTTTTTTGCGAAAATCGGGCAGGGTTGCAACAAACTCTACCGTGCCGCTTCCGTTGTTGTTCATCGTCGCGGAGGTCGCTACCGGAATTTCTCCGCTGTACCCAAGGAAGCATACCATTTTTCCGGAGGCACACAAAGGGTAATACAATTCCGGATCAAGTAGCTTGAACCCGTGAAGCACCTCATTTGCGATATCCGCCCAAATTTTAAAATCTTCTTTGGTGGTTACTTTTCGAACGGGGGAAGAGGTGATTTCCTCTGCCGGTTTGCTGTAGTCATCCGGTAGCAACGCCATGCCCAAACTTCTTTCTTCGTTTGGATCGATGATTTCAAGAGATATCAGTAGATCACGGATACCTTCTGGTCTGGATAGGGGCGTAATACACCAATACTCTGGCACGCCGTTCTCGCGATACGTCTGAATGATTTGGCGGATCTGAAGCTCTGTTTTGTCTTGGAAATTCACCCTGTATACGGCTTCCGGGCCGATTGCACCCGGCTTAGGGCTTATCCATGCGCACATTCCGTCATCATGTTTTTCCATATGTTCGGGCAGCGCCAGAGTTTCCATGTAGGATTCCATTCCATGCACAATGTGCTTAACGATTTCACGGTTTTCCATAACGAGTCCCTCCTTGTCGTGCTGATGCAAACCATTCTCTGGAGGAGATAAGAAATCGTATCATTTCTGCCCGCCGCTTTCGCGAAGCGGATAAAACGTGTCGTAAAGCGCCAAATAGTCCGGCAAAAGGGAAAGTGACGGGTTGCGAAACCAAAACGTATTGCCGTTGCACTTTTCAATCAAAACGTTATGAAGCGTATAGCTTTTGCGGAACTGGCATGCTCCGTCTTTTTCGTTGTGGCAATGGTTGCAATCGCCAAAGCCTTTCAGAAAAACCGATTTTATATGTTCCGGTATAGCTTCAAGTTTCGCGCGGTGCTTGTCGATGCCGGAAAAGAACAGGCGTAACACGATGCCGTTCTCCTGCAAATAAACCCGCGCCGTGACTTTTTTGGACGTAACGCCTACTTTGCTGTAAATGAGCATATGGTGCCCCCAGCAATAACCGTTGCCGATCGCGCCGCCGGCGCTGTACCCACGCGCCTCCATGGCATCGTCAAATGCGACGACAAACGCCTTGTTTTCTGGGGTCACATAATCAAAAGCGGGGGTTTCTTGCAGCGACGCGGCAATTTTTCGTTCCGCCATATCAATTTGCTCCTCTCATCGGTTGGCAAACGGGACAATAATAAATGTTTCCGCCCAGATACGCTTCCCGCACAAGGCTGCCGCCGCAGGTCGGGCAGGGGTTTTTTAAAGTGTTGGCGGAGAGTATGGTCTTATAGCCGCCCTTGCAGCCGAACAGATCGCGTTCGGTGTCGCGCCCGCCCTGCATCCGCATGGCAAACAGGGTGGCTTTGACGCTATGGAACATGCTCTCTTTTTCCGCATCGTTTATGGTTTGCAGCTTGCGCTTGGGGTGGATTTTGGCGTTCCATAAAATATCCTGCAAAACGCCGTTGCCCAAGCCCGGAATCCGCTGCTCGGTGGCGAGAAAGGCTTTGGCGCTCAAGGATTGCTTTGTACCGCGCCACAGCGTATCAAAATAGGCTTCGTCAAATGCGGCGGTTAGAGGGTCGGGAGATTTGTTGCACACAAATTCATCCGGCAGCCCATTTTCTGCAAACGGGAAGCAAAACATGCAACCCCACATTTGCACCGTGCAGCTCATATGGGAAAAATCCTCAAACTCAAGCAAAAGCTGGTGCTTGGCGGGCAGTTTTTCCCCGGGGGCGTGATATTTGACGGGCGTGCTCAGCACCAAAAGCATATCTTCACATATGATTTCGGTGTTGCCGCCGCAAGTATAGCCCGTGCCGGGGTTTGATGAAGTAACCTTTTTGCCGGATAGTTTGGCGTGGTAGGCGCTTGGGTCGCCGGTATACCATGCAAATGCGTGAGGATGAGCGTTTGCCGTAGCGTTTCTTACGGTTTTGCCTATCAGCGCTTGGTTGATCTGTTCCGACAGCACGTAGGTTTCGGGCAACTCAATCATGATTCCACCTCTTGTCCAAGTTTTTGCGGGGAAACCTCTTTCTGCCTTTTATCGTATCATGTGAAATCTGACAACAGCGCGTCAAATTATGAATAGAGTTTTGTGATCTTCTGTGATTTTTCTTGGATGATTTTTCTTAGATGCGCAGGCTCCAACACCTCGGCATACTCGCCGTAGGAAAGAATTGTGCCGTACACCCATTCGTCCTCCGGCCATAGCACCGATACCACTAAACTGCCGTCCGGCTGCTTTTCTACCATATCCTCGTCAAACTCGTCATACACCCGATAAAGCATTTCCGGGGAAATCTTTAGTTTCAGTTCGACATCCGGCTTTTGGCGCTCCGCAGGGCCGGGGGTTGGAGGCAGGGCAAGAACCTCTCTCGGCAGGAAATGTTCATCCGTCAGAATCAGGTTTTTCACTCTCGACAGCTTAAACAGCCGTACATCCTGCCGCGTCAGGCAAAACCCCTTGACGTACCAGGATTTTGACTTGAACCAAAGCTGAATCGGTTCGATGCGGCGATGCGTTTTTTCTCCATAGGTGCTGTAATAGTCAAACCGAGCAATTTGCCGCTCCAAAATGGCGGTCTTGAACATGGCGAAGTTATCGCCGTCCTGGTAACTCCAGCCGGTGAAATCGACCTCCAGCCAATTTGCCGCGCTTTTGTTGAAGATCGTGGACAGCTTTTTAAGAACACCGTCTGTGTCCGCAGTTTTTACAATGGAAAGCCCTTTAAGGGCAGATAGGATCTCATGCTGCTCCTGTTCGCTCAAAAGGGATTTGTTCAACACAAATTCGGGGAGCAGGCTGATCCCGCCGCCCTTGCCTTTTTCTGTGTACACGGGGATTCCCGCAAGGCTAAGCGTATCGACATCCCGGTAAATGGTACGCTGCGAAACGCCGAAGCGCTCCGCAAGTTCCCTTGCAGTCATGCTCTTTTTGTTCAGCAGAAGATAGATGATTTCAAACAGGCGGTTTACTTGCATGGCGGGTCAACAATCAACGGCGTTCGCCGCTCCTTTGCTTTGATGGGTAGCGTCACACGATATGGTTGCTTTGAAAAGAAAAAGCCTTGCGGTTTTGAATGCCGCGTTGATGTTAAGATACAACATTTTAGAGACGCTTACAAGCAAGATGCGGTGTGCTTGTGTTTTTGCCGGGCGGGAACCTAGCGTGACTCCGGTTTTTTGGGTGCCCGTTGACCCCCTTCAGATACTCAAAAACAAGCAAGTGTGCAGGTTTTGCACGGATCGCCTTGTGTTGTTGCAGTTTCTGCAATTCTTCTGTTGATTTTTCGGAAAACCCGTGTATATTAAAGGAAGGGAGGTGCCGATATGGACTTAGGGAAAAGGTTACTTGAGGTTCGAGAGGCCGCAAGACTATCGCGCGCACAGCTGGCTGAACTCCTGAAACAAAAAGGGTTTGATGTAAAAACCTATACGATTTGCAAATGGGAAACCGGGGTTTCAAAGCCCACGGTTGAATTGTTCCTTGCGATTTGCGATATTTGCAGGGTGATGGATATACGCGAAGCATTTGCAGGGAAAAGGCTCCTTCGTTTGTACGATATACCGGTCTCGGCCGGCCTTGGCAATTACCTCGACGATGGCGGATATGAGATGATCGAAGTTGAAAGTACCGTGCCCGGCTCGGCCGATTACGCGGTAAGAGTAAGCGGCAACAGTATGACGCCGCGCTTTGTAGATCAGCAAATCATCTTCATCCATGAGCAGCCCACGCTGGAGGAGGGCGGCATCGGCATTTTCCGATTAAACAATGACACCTATTTGAAAAAGCTTGGGAAAGGGTGCCTGCTTTCCCTAAATCCCGATTACGCCCCCATACCGATTGGGGAGCATGATGATTTCGGTGTTTTTGGCAAGGTCGTCGGGTAGCTTTTTGCTTGAAGGGGTAGCATGGACGGATATCCTTCCGATAAAAAATATGAATCGCTGAAAATCCCCGAGCGGCGGCAGGCGCAGGAAAACGGGGCTGCGCAAGCATTGCCGCAAGCAAAAGCGAACCATCGGGCTTCCCTCTCCGATGGGCTGTATTATGAGATAGAATATGGTTCAAGCAACATACCCGGCGTCGGCAAATTTGTATTGAAGGCACAAAAAATTGAGCCGCCTGAAAAAGAGGAGATTCGAGAACTCTTTTACCGGATGCGGGAGATTGAGAGGGAGAACCGTCCCTTTTTTTCTGCCGGTCCAAGGTTTTTTGATCAGAAGACGCGGCGGGAAAACGCGAAAATCCTTTATAAGCAAGGCCTGTTTATGAAGGACTTTGCGGATCAATATACCGAGTCCGTTCCGTTTTCCTCGTATTTTCCAAATTATCAAATGATGGGCTATGAACAACTTCGAACGTACTTTACTTGGCGCACGGAGGTGCGGAAAGGAAACGTCGCAGAAACCTCCTTAAGCTACGCTTTTTTATATATGTATGAGCTGATCAACAACATCGGGGTGGACGACCCACAGGATGGCCTTTCCAAGCTGATGTCTTTTTGGAAGGCGTTTGGTGGTTATAACAAAACCATCGACAAGTATGTGCTGCGATGGCTGAAAGACTACCACATCTACTACGAACTCCGACAATCCTTCAAGGCGTTTGTCGATCAAAACGACCTTGCGAAGCACTACCCTGAAACGGTGGATATGGACGATGGGTTTGACCTGTTTTGCGCCATTTCCAAATACGACATCAGAAAATCCGCCTTTTTTACGGAGGACAACGCAAAGCTAAATATGGATTGCTTCTTTTTCGTCATCGACCGGCTCAAACAGGTTTTTGTTGAAAACGGCATCGATTTTGAGGAATCCGTATTCAACCCGGAAAGGAAATTATCCGAATGGACGCCCTTTAAGGATGCGCTTTTTTACCCTTGGATGAAGCAGCCGGACAGGCGCGTTGTGTTAAGCGATCATGAAATCTACATATGCAGCCGCAATGCATGGGCGTTTGGTACGGTTCTCACCTCGCAAAGCGGCGCGCAGCTGATCGGCTACGTGATGAAGCAAATGGAAGCCGTTTTAAGAAAGGCTGTAAACTACAAGTTTAAGCTTTCAGCAAACGTCGATGCCGTTACGCACGAAGCGGTGGGGAAGTTGAATGCGGCGGGGTTATCCCTTGAAAAAATCGTAAGCGACGCAGCTGATGCGTTTTACAAGGAAGTAACGAAGACGGTCGTTCGGGTAGACCACGAAGCGCTCTTTAAAATTAGGCAGGAAGCGCTTGCCACACAAGAAAAACTGATCGTGCCGGAGCAGGTGGAGCAATTGCTTCCCGTAGCGGCACCGCCGCCTATGACGTTGCCTGCCTTTTCGGACATGCCTCCCGCACAGATGATTCAACCTGTAAGCGCGCCTATGAACGATGTTTGGGAGCGCTTCAAACAAGCCTTGACTGCAACCGAAGTAGAGGCATTGTCCGCGGCGCTTCACGGGGAAACGGAAATCAGGAAGTTTGCCGGTGAACGCGGCATGATGCCGGAGGTTCTGGTGGAAGGGATCAACGAAAAGGCAATGGATTGCATCGGCGACAGCGTGATGGATGAAGCCTTCTTTTTGTACGACGATTACAGAGATCAACTAAAGGAATTGGTAGGATGCGTATGGTAAGTCAAGTACCCAACCGAATTGCAAACATTTTGATGAACGCTTTGAAGGGCGGCGTTGTGCCGCGCGTGGGGCTCGAGTATATCACGGTGGGTCGCACGCAGGAAATCGCCGCCATCCTGCATGATATCGATATGATCGAGGAGGGCGGCGCGTCGTTTCGCTTTATCGTGGGCAAATACGGCAGCGGCAAGAGCTTTTTGCTTCAGACCATCCGCAACTACGCTACGGCAAAGGGTTTTGTGGTCGTTGATGCGGATCTATCTCCCGAACGCCGTTTTGCGGGAACCAAAGGCCAAGGCTTGGCTACCTACAAGGAGTTGATCCAAAGCCTTTCCACAAAAGCAAAGCCCGATGGCGGGGCGCTTCCTTTGATTTTGGAAAAGTGGATTTCCGGCATTCAGGCATCCGTTAAGATCCAGCACAATGTGAACGGCGATGAATT
>DLFZ01000078.1:0-140 GCA_002482435.1 Christensenella sp. UBA7707 | reverse complement strand
TTTGAATTTGCCAAGGCGGTTGTTGCCTATTGGAATGCCTATCGGCAGGATGACCCGGCGATGAAAACCAATGTTTTAAAATGGTTCCGGGGCGAATATCCATCCCGAAAAGAGGCAAAAGAAGATTTGGGCATCAATTT
>DLFZ01000012.1 GCA_002482435.1 Christensenella sp. UBA7707 | reverse complement strand
GTGGCGATGCGCGGTATAAAGTTGGTGGCCACAAACGCGACCAGCAGTAGAAGAGTTTTGGAGCCCAAGCCGGTTTTTCTGTCCAAAGGCAGTTCCATTCTTTGCTCCCCCATTTTATATTTCATAATTTCCAAAGATATTATAGCATGAAGCAATGCCGTACAGTAAATTTTTGATCTGTACCTTCGGAGATATCGTATAATCGGTATCATTCGTGAACTTGAAACTTAGGATCTAAAATCCCCATTCGGAATGACAAATGGTGTAAGCGCAACATAGACGTCATTCTGCGCTATGAAAAATACACTGGCGATGTCTACCGGTAGTAAATCCATCATGTTTTGAACTATATTGCGATGACTTTCTGCTTTTACCGTTTTTCTCTATGATAATGTTGCACCCGTTTGAACTGGTGAAAGCACTTCGCTCGTTCATAATCCCCAAATGATTTGCTATGGAGATGACCATATCGCTCTGGCTCGAATCATTACCTTGCGAACGGTTTCGGGAGTGCCCGCATTATACGTTTTGAAGGTGTCACGATTGACAATCCCGTGCCGCTTGTTCTATCCTGCAGATAATTGCCAACAATTTTTACAGAAAAGGGATGTACCATGAAATCGATCAGGGAACTTGATCAGGCGGCGTGCTCTCAGCTTAAGTTTATACTCTGCGATATCGATGACACCATTACGACCGGGGGAAAACTGACCAGAGCCTCTTACAACGCCCTGTGGGACCTTGCTCAAAAAGGATACGGCATCATTCCTGTGACCGGACGGCCTGCAGGATGGTGCGATATGATAATTAGGCAATGGCCGGTGAAGGCAGTGGTTGGTGAAAACGGCGCGTTTGTATACTATACTGAGGGCTCGCATATAAAAACCTTCACGCACCCTTCCGTTGCCAAAGCCGACGTCATTCAAAAACTTGAGCTTGTAAAGGCGGCTTGCCTTAAGGGCGTACCCGGCTGCAGGGTAGCGAGGGATCAGTTTGCGAGGATCTATGACCTTGCTATCGATTTTCATGAAGATCCGCCGTATCTCGGACTTGAGGCAGCTGAGAAAATACGGGATATATGTGTTTCTATGGGGGCTGAGGCGAAAATAAGTTCGATACATGTTAACGCTTGGTTCGGTGATTATAACAAACTCTCCATGACCGAACGTTTTATGAAGGAAATACTGAAGGAAGAAAACATCAAAGAAAAAATTATTTTCGTCGGAGATTCCCCGAACGACGAGCCGATGTTTGGGTATTTTCCACTGAGCTGCGCTGTGGCAAACATATTGCCCTTTGAACAAATGCTTCACCAGCTGCCTTCTTATGTTACGTTGCGTAAGGGTGGAGAAGGCTTTGCGGAGCTGGCCGAGCATATTCTTGCACTCTGCTGAGACTTCTTTCAAAGCAATCGTATTAAATATCAGTGAGAAATGCACCGCATAAGCAGGATGAGCAAAAACCTATCCGAGCTTGCTGCGGTGTATTTTTGTTCTTCTTTGTCTTATAAACGCTCACTATCGCGTAAAAAAAGCCTATGGTTTGGCATGTCGCCGGGCGTTTTCTCTTATTTCAATGCTACTGATTGCGAATTCACCACTGCCCTACAGCATAGGGATTTGTTTGCGTTCTGGCACAAAAAACATAGCATGCGTGCCACAAGCTTAGCAAACTCCTTGAGCGGGCCGGTGGTACCGTAAGGTCACGGACAGAATTTCATTTTCACGGGGCAGATAAACACGACACGTCTGTTTGCAAACCATAACACGCAAACCATTCAGCAGTTTACGCGCGGGCAATCGGTTTTAAATTTTACAAATTCAAGCACTTCCGTACAATCTGAGACCGATAATGCCCGGNNCTGAGACCGATAAAGCCCGCCTATGACCATTTGACAATATGCGTCAAACGTAGTAAGGATTGAGCATTTTATTAGGCTTGAAGAAAAATATCTGCACACTATAATGAACGACAGGATGGTTAAATTTTGTATTTGTTTGCGTTAAAAATTCAAAAGAAATGTACAGGGGGATAAGCGATGCAATCGAACCCGATAGCCTTTACTCCGATGTTCAAGAAAAATTACGGCTCGGTTTATCGCGCGGATAAAGATACCGAGATTGGCTGTTATACCAAAAAGCAGATGAAAAGCTTCTACCCCAGAGGGGATTATAGCGTTGAGGGCGAGCTTTCGCCGAGAAACCACAAATCCGCCATCGGTGCCCTGAAGGTTAACAATAAATCTTTTCCGGTGAGGCCTTTTAAATCTCACAGCAAGCTTTTCTACGCGGTCAAAGGGTATATAAAACTGGAAGGCATCGAGGATGGGTTTCTTGCTCTAATGAAAAACGCGCTTCCGGCACGAATGATGAGCATCGTGTTGGTGCTGTTCCTCACCGCGGGCAGTTTGTACCTCGGCTCCAATTGGTCGGCTATTTTTCCCGCGGGATCCGTGGAGTTCATGACGGCGGCAAAGGTGCCGGACCTGGAGGAAGGCGCGGTCATGTGGCAGGGCGAACTGCCGCGTTCGCAAAACGAAGGGGAAACAGAGCAAGGGAAAGGGATAGAAATTCCGGGCTATAAAAGCATCACGATCGACGCTAATCAAAAAGACGTGTTTGTCAATTTCGTGAATCCGGAGGGGAATCCCTGTTACTTTGTGATCAGTCTGGTTTTAGAGGACGGTACGGAACTATATAAATCCAAAATGGTGGAGCCGGGTATGGGGCTATATAAAATTACGCTGAATCACGAACTGGAACCCGGCGAATATCCTGCCATAGTGAAATACGAGACCTTTGGCCTTGACGGGTTGGAACCCATGAACGGCGCGGAGATCAAATTTATACTGATTGCGGTATAAAACGTAACGGATGAATGTGGGGAGCTAAAACGATGAAGAGAACGCTTACGGTAATATCGGCATTGTTGTTGGCGTTGATGCTATGCCCCAAAAGCCTAGCGGATGGCGCAATAGAAACGGCGGCGCCGATCGTATGCCCATCCCCCGCCCCAGGTGAAACGCAAACGCCGCAAGCAAATGAGCCGCAGCCGACGGACTCTCTGTCCGGCGATACCGGGCAGGAGCCCCAACCGAGTACTGGGGCACACGTGGATACGCCTCCTGACGGAACGGAGCCGACGCCCGCGCCTGAAAACCCGCAGCCTTCCGAGCCCAATACATCTCCCGCTCTCGCGCCCTCACCCGCTCCGGAAGCGACGCCAACCTCCGCCGCCGTGCCAATTACGGTAACCGTTAACGCGCCGGAGTTTACAATCGTCATACCCGATGGCATTGATTTTGGCACGCTGAATGCCGGCGAAACAGCATATTCCGTTCCCCTAGAGGTCGGGGTGAAAGATGTTTCGGGTGTGAGCGGAGGGAGCATTATCGTGACGCTCCACGGAGATTTCAAACTGACGGATGGGACAGACGAGATTCCTTTCAGCGTTTACGCGCCGGATGGAAGAGAACTCGAAAGCGGCGGCAACTTCTGCGGCTTTCATCATCTTTCCGACGGAGACTCGGCAACCAAGGAAGGCAGCCTGATGATAATATTATCGGATATCGTACCCGGCAGCTTTGCGGGCAGCTTGAGCTTTACATTCACATTCATGCCGGACTTAGCTCAGGCTAAGGAGAATGAAAGCGATCCCGAGCAGCCAAACGTGACGGAAGAAGCGCTGCTACCCTAAACGTATATCGGCGATCATCACATACGGAAGCGTACGAGCCGTATTTGAGGATAAAAAACAATCTATATTTCTGGAGGAATGAAAATGAAGAAGATTCTTGCGGTTCTTCTGGTGCTTGCTATGACAATGGCCGCCGTACCGGGCGCGTTGGCGGAAGACTACGGCCATAGCACTGGCCCGGTGACGGATGTATGCCCCGTAAATGCTAAGGTTGCCATTACCTATACCATATCCATCCCGTCCAGCATCGAATTCGGCAACCTGAAGAAAACAGATGCACCTAAATCAATACCCTTAACAATAACCGTAAGCGATGTTATGGTTGAAAAGAATGCAGGATTAAAATTGTCTTTCAACAGTACGTTTAAGATGACAACTACAAAAGGGGGAGAATTGCCTTTCACGTTAACTTATGGAAGTTACACGGCATCGTCCCCCATGGGCCCTTATTCAGTTCCGTTCACAACTATTGCAGCCGCGGGAAACACCGTTACTGCCATGGTGAATGTTACTCCTTCTCTAATTAATTATGCAGGCGACTATAACGGAACATTAAACTTTGGATTTGAGTACTACAGTTAACAAATGACACGGAATTTTTTAGTACCCGGCGGCTTTTGCCACCGGGTATTTCCATTCTGTGAAAGGCGATAAGAGTTCGAAGATTAAACTCCTTCTCTCTTGATATTTACCTGCACATTGTTCTTCACGAAAGCATTCGGCGTTTTAGGGGTGACTAAAAAAAAGAACCGTTCTATGGTAAATGGCATGCTTATGTTGTTCGTTACAATGAGCGCGCCTATTATTCTGGCATGAATGGGATCGTGTTGCATTGGTATCGGTGACTATCGCTTAAATACGAAAAGTAACGCCTCCTCCTGAACAACATGCTGGCATCGATGTTGAAAGCCTAATTGCACAGCTCAGGCAATCACCTGAACTTGCAAAATTGTTGGCTCAAGTCATTTCAACGCGGAGTAATGAGGGCAATTAGCAAGCCGCATAGATCTATTAGTAAAACCCTGAAAAGCTTTCGTTTCCCCGATCCACTTTTTATAACAAAACCGTCGAACACCAATGAGGTACTCGACGGTGTGGCGCGCCTACCGCGACTCGAACGCGGGGCCTTTCACTTAGGAGGCGAACGCTCTATCCAACTGAGCTATAGGCGCATATGAAATTGGCTTTCCCCCCTCATGCGGGAAACGAACTCCTTCCTCTTAGAAGGCGGGCGCTCTATCCTGATGAGCTACGGAGACACAATGATGCACTTGGTTTCACACAGCACCATTAATTATATGTGCCAAAGCGGCGCTTGTCAATCGCGCGTAGAAGGTGCAGCATGAGCTTATATCTACTAAAGTTGTGTGTTCAGCTCCCTTGCGCCAAAATATCAGGCGCAGGGTCAGATATTCACCGGCATTTTACGAACGTTATCCAAGAAGCCTTTCGAGTTCCTCTTCCTGCCGCTTTTTCATTTCCTCTCCCAAAAGCTCAGCAGAGGCGGTGAGCGCTTTTGCGGTTTCGTAAACACTTTGGCTGAATGCTGAGGTTTTGTCTTTTGCGGCGGCACGCACGGCACTGCGCGATACATTTTTTAAAAGAAGCTCCTGTGTTTGCGCAGCCATTGCCTTTTGCACGCCGTCATAGGCGAGCATAAGCCGCCTAAGCTGCACCGCGCAGCTGCTCAAAGCGGTGACCGTGGCGCTTTCCAGCCCCGTCTCCTGCGCCTTTTCCAACGCCTTCGTGAAATAAAATAACAGTTTTTGCGTTTCTCCTTGCGGTAGCTTTTGCGCAATGTCCATCAATTGCTCGGCACGCTGTATGGAAATTTCCATGTCGTCCTTGTCGCGAAACTCCGTGCGTCCGGAAAGGTATTCCATTGTAACGCCAAAATAGGCGGCGGCAGAAAGCACAAAATCCATATCAGGCACGCGCTTTCCGGTTTCATAATTGTTGATGGTCATACGGCTGCACAAAAGCGCTTCGGCAAGCATAGCTTGGCTTAGCTTGCGCTCTTCACGCAACAGTCTGATACGTTGGCCGACCATGGATTTCACCTCGAAATTACTATATCATGGACATGATACATTTGCAATCATTCACTTTTTTGATTATATTCGTTATCTTTCTACAAAATTGTGCAGCTTTCTTTTGTTATCCATTACAGTTTATGATAACGTTTGTTTTCTTTTTACATTCTAGGGAATGCGCCACATCCGCCGTCACTCCCTGTTCAAAAAGCCAGTGTAAATACAAAAAAGTATGAGTTTTCATTTTTCAAATAACACGAAATGACACGCCGGGTTAGAATTGAACCGATGGTTTCTTCTGGGAAATGTAAAACCTCATTTTTTATAAAATTTAGGCAAATTTAAAAGGTCTTTCGTGGGGAAGCTTTTTTTCATAGAAAAACCATTTTTAAAGGGCTATTTGATTTTCGTCCTAGCTGCGCAGAAATAAGACGAATTTTTGTATTCATTTTGTATGTTGTGGTGCGGCAAAATGCGACAAAAAAATTTGCAGCCACGCTTGGTGTAAAAAAGGGGAGCAATTTGCCGTTCAACTTTGTGCAGACATTTTTTGTGTCTCTTCTGGTGTTGCATCTTGTGCGCAAGAAGCAACACCAGACTTGTTTTTACACGAGCAATTTTCTCCCTTCAGGTAAGGTACATGCGCGAATTCCGCCGCAACCGTTGGGTTTTTATGGTATAATAGCCGCGAGCGGCAATTGAGCAACTAATTTTATGTGCGTATGATTTTCGGGCTACGACCGAGCGCAAATGCGCGGATTTCACCATACCGCTTCGGTTCTATGGTAGAATGATGAAGGTAGTTTTGTATAGGAATGAATTCCCATTTTTTATACACGAGGTAAAACGCATATGAGTCACGATCATTTGGAAAGCATCTGCACCGGCTGTTTTGCGTGCGAGGTAAATGACGGCGGCATGTGCCCACGCTGCGGTTTCTGCGCGTCATCGGAGCAAAACCCAAGCCACCTTGCGCAGCGTAGCGTTCTTGCGGGAAAGTACCTTTCCGGAAGGCTTTTGTCTGAAAACGCATCCACACTTACATACCTTGCGCTTGAAATTGCCACCGACAGCCTTGTTTGGATGGAAGAGTATTTTCCCGCCGATATTGCGCGGCGCACGGACGAGCTTACCGTTTCCGCCGATGCGCTGCAAGATGCTCCCTTTGCGTGCGGCAGGGATTTGTTTTTTGCTACGGCGCAGCAAGCGGTTTCCATGAACTCCAAAACCGAGTTGGCTCAGGTAATCGACTGTTTTTTGGAAAACGGCACGGCCTATGCGGTTCTTAAGCCCATTCAAGCTACAGCGCTTAAAGATGCGCCTCCTACACAAAAACGCGCCGTCGAGGCGCTCACAGCAATGGAGGCTGTGTTTTGCAGTGTTGCCACAGCACACGAACGCGGTCTTGCGCATGGCCATATTGACCCTGCAAGCCTGCTTCTTTTGCCGAATGGCCATATATCTCTCAGCGGCTGTTTTATGGTTTGCCCGCCCGCAGCGCAAAGCTGCCATGCATATTACAGCGCTTCCTTCGCACTATGCGCCGCTTCCGATACAAACGGCCTTTTGATCGCGCTTTATGCGCTTCTCACCGGCGTTTTTCCCGCAGATGCGATCAAAGCGCACAATGGCTCTCTCCCATCGCCGCGCGCGCTCGGTTCCGATATCAACGCCTCGCAGGAGACGGTTTTGATAGACGCGCTTTCCGGCAATCACGCGCGCTCTTCAGGTGAGCTTTACCAAGCCCTCTATAGCGCGACCCGTAGACCCGCAAGCAATGAAAAGATATCGGAACCGGCACAGGTTCACGCGGTGTCTCAAAAGCATCCGTCCATAAAGCCGGCTAAGCGCCGCCTCTCCGGCGGTAGAGTTGCCGCGCTGTGCGGTGCATTGGTGCTCATACTGGCTGCGGGTGCACTCATTGCGTTTTTGAGCGGTGCTTTCGGCTCACTTCCCTCCGAAGCGGCACTTACACCCTCGCCCTCGCAAAGCACCCCCTTGGATTCTACGCCCTCCCCTTCCGCTTCTGCAACCGCCTCGGCCTCGCCTGATGCAGAAGTTGCTGCGTCACCCTCGGCGTCGCCCGATGCCTCTGCATCACCCGAAGCTTCTGTATCACCCGATGCTTCGGCCTCTCCTATGCCCCTTCCCGAAATTCCCTCGGCAACGGCCGTTCCTTCCGGCACCATCAAGCTTGCGGATCCTTCTTTGTTTTTCGGCGAGGAGGCTGTACAAACCGTTTCTACCGATACCGTGCTTTTTACCTTCAAGTCTGTGGAAGCCTATCAGGCGGAAAACTATTTTGCTGTTTTGCGCGCGCTTAACTATGACGCAAAGCCAGCAAGCCTCGATCATGTACTTCCGTTTACCGTTACATCAGGTGGCGTAAAGCTTACGTTTGCCATGAACCCGAACGGGGGGCTTAACATGACCGCACCCGAAGGCACCGTTTTTGCCTATGAGAACGTGCCCGTGAGTGCCGCATATCTCGATCAAAACGGCATCACCGCCGCACAATATTTCAGCCTTGCTGCTTATCGCCGCTCCACCGCCGTCAATTACGCGGGGAACAGCCCCAGCAATTATGCCAACGGCGCACGCGCAGCCTCACAGAACAATATCATCTACATTTGCGACACCTTTGGGCAAACGGGGATTTACGCGCTTGACCCCGCCAGCGGTGAAACCGTGCGCATCAGTGCGGAACCCAAGGCCGCTTCCGATTTGGGCGTTGCAGGTGATTTTATTTATTACTGTGTATACGGCGCAAAAAGCCGTATGTACCGTTTAAAAACAGACGGCAGCGCAGCACCCGAGCTGTTGATGGAAAACGCGGAAAATCTTCGCGTTTACGGCGACCGCTTGTTCTATACGGACACGCTAAGCGGCGCGCTCATGCGTGCGAACCTGACGGGTCAAAATGCAGAAACCGTTCTGGAAAAGGCCGGAAAATACATCAACATCGCGAACAACCGCCTTTACTGCTCGAACCCGAACGGGAAGCGCGGTATTTATTCGTTTGCGCTCAACGGCGGCAACGAGCAGAAGCTGAGCGATGCAACCTGCAACGGCATTGCCGTATACGGCGAAATGCTTTACTACATCAGCGGTTCATCTGCCGGGCGGCAGGTATATGCGATCAGCACCGAAGGGGGCGAAGCAAAGCTTTTGAGCCGCGTAAGTGCCAAAGGAATCTCCGCCAACCACGAAAGCGTGTTTTTTACTGGTACGGCAGATGAAGCCCTTTATCGATTCGATCGTTTGAACGGCAAGGTGAAAACCTTCGCATCCGAGGGGCACGCGCTTTTGACGCTTCCCACAACCCCGGGTTATCTTCTCTATTACACCGGCGAATATGATAAGCCGCGCCTTTACAACACGGTAACGGGCAAAACCGCAAGGCCGGATTTTTCCTGAGCACACCGCCTGCCGATAACCACATTACAGAGAGTGAATCAAATTCTGTTTTTGCTTACGGATACAAAAGGCGCGAAGCATTTGCTTCGCGCCTTTTCCGTTTCATTTTGTTTTTAGAAGTGATGAAACCCACCTGGTTGCTTTACCGCCGTTTACCGAAGGTTCGGGTCGGTGGGCGGGCGCTTGTTCACCTGCGTCTGTGAAAGATCGGGCGTACCAACGCCAAATCCCGCGCTCGCCTGCTGTTCGCGCAAAAGCTTTTCGCGCCTGCGCTTTGCCCGCGCGATGCGCTCACGCTCCTTCTTTTCAAGTACCGAAAGCACGATAAGCGCAATACCCGAAACAAAGGTCAACACGCCGAGCACGATAAGCGCCGTACGAAGCGCTGTGCGCACGGAGTTTCCTACGGATTCGCCAAGCGTTTCAGGAACCTCCTCCTGTACAGCCTCGGGCGTTGCGCCAGTGGTTAAAAAGCCGCTGCCAAGGTAAGTTGCGGCAATGTTTGCGGTATAGGTATAGGGGTTGCCCGCCGGGTCCGTAAGGCTTAAAGTAAACACCAAATCGCGCGGTTCGCCCACATAAATGGTTTGCTCGGTAAACTGCTCGCCCTTAGGGAACGCCTCAAGCCTGTAAAGTTCACCGGCTGTTTGCTCGCTGAGCACAAGGTCCTTCATTTCAAGCTCGCCGGTATTGGTAAACGTAAACTTTACCCGAATGCTGCCCGCGGCGTTGAGCGTTTCAAGAACCTCGGCCTTAAAATTGACGCCCAAAAGGCTTGGGTCAATGTACTTGCGCACAACATAGCTCTTGGTCGTATCCTCGTAGGTTTGACCGGAATCGGTCGCGGCGCTTACGCTGAAGGAAACATAACGTTCCTCTTCGGTTTGCACCTTGTAGGTAAGCTTTTTTCCTTCGCCAACGGCAAGCGAAAAGGTTTCGTCGTTCACGGAGTTGCCAAGCTCGTCCTTCACGCTGATGCGCCTAAGCTTTTGGTTGCCGGTGTTGGTGAGAAGGATCGTAAACGTAACGCCCTCGGCGCTTGATTGCCCCTGCTCCACCTCCACGGAAAGCTTGGTGTTGACCATGCCGATCTGAAGCGAAGCGATGGTACTGAAGGTTTGCGGGGTACTTTGCCCCTCCGGCGTATAGGTAACGACCGGCGCGCTCGTTACGGTTTCATAGTCCATTTCAAACAGATAATCAAACTTATAAAACTCGCCGGGGGCAAGCGTAATATCTTTGAAGATCGGTGTTTTTCCGGCGAGCTCGCTGTCGGCAAGGGATACCTTTTTGAGCGCCACCGTGCCGCTGTTGACGACCGTGTAAGAGATGGTTACGGTTTCTCCCGGGGAAGCAGACGTGCTGCTCGCGGTGCGGGTAAGTGTAACGGCGCTCGTACTGCCGCGAAGAATGGTAACAGAAGCAGTGCCGGTTTTTACCTCGCCGTTTTCTGTCCAAGAAAGATCGAAGCTTAAGGGCTGGTTCAAAAGCGCGTCGGGAATCGTGGCGGAAACGGAAAAGGTTTTCGATTCGCCGGGGTTGATGATTGCACCCGCCGTGTCAAAAATCAGCTGGTAGGGGTTGGATATGGTAATGTTCTCCATCGGCGCATCGCCGTCGTTGCTGACGTTTACGGAAATCGTGGCAACGCCCTCAGCGCTAAGCGCGGCCGGATCGGCACTCGCCTTTATGGTTGCCGCAAGCGCGGTGCCGCAAAGACATGTAAGCATCAAAAATACCGCCGCCAACGCGATCAGTCTCTTTTTCATAGGTGATTCCTCTCCATATCCGCTTAAAAGTGTATCGTTTCTCCCCATATCGCATAAAACGGCACGCCTTGGTACCCAAATGCCGCAGGAAGCTAGTCATTCGTACCAATCATTATACAAGAAAAGCCCGCATCACGCCACCTTTGCGGGAAAAATCTAAAATTTGTTCAAAACTCAAGCCGCCACGCACCGCTCTTTCTTAACAAAAATAAGGCGGGCTCTCAAAAGCCCGCAAGCCTTGGCGATCGCGGCATAGAGCTCCTCCGGTGTTGACGCGTCGGAAACCGCATGAAAATCATGCGGCATTGCGTCGAACATACCGTGCTTCCTTTCAAGCATTGTCGCTACTGGCACGGGAAGATTTCCTTTCATGCGCCTTGCAAAACGTTCCTCGATCGTTGCAAGCTCTGCTGTAAACAGCACACGAAGCGCGCCTTGCGGCACAAGCGCAAGCTGTTCGGGCTCCGCCGTTACATACACAATAACCCCTTGCGCGCGCCTAAGCGGCTCGGTTTCTTGCTTGTGCCTCGCTTTTCGCCAGGCGCATATCCTCCTTGCCGGAATACACTTCGGCTCCGCTTTTTTTCAAAAGCCCAGTCACAGCGGATTTACCCGTGCAGCTTTCGCCAAACAATGCGATTGTCGTCCATGCATTCCCTTCACAACAAACAGCGCGCTTTACCGTTCTTCCTCACGCAAATAACCCTCTTCAAGGGTCTCCAAAAGCGCTCGCCCGTCGGTGCGCTCGGTAATCTCTTTCAAAAACGCATCCATGCGCTCCGCGCGCACCATCGCGCGGATGGTCACGTTTTCTGTAAACACGCACTCCACGTCGCCCGCGTTTTGGCGCACATAGCCCTCCACCGCACCATAGCGTGCATAGTCAAGCCGCAATTCCACCCGTCGCGCCGGGCGCATGTGAGCCATGCCCGCCGCCGCAACGGCCTCCGAAGCCGTGCGGGAATAGGCGCGCACAAGCCCTCCCGCCCCCAAAAGCACACCGCCGAAATAGCGCGCAGCAATGATGAGCGCGTCCGTTATACCGCGGTTTTTCAAAACCTCCAGCATCGGCAGACCCGCCGTGCCGCCCGGTTCCCCATCGTCACTGAAACGCGCGGTTTCAAAAAATGGCCCAAGCACATAGGCATAGCAGTTGTGTGTGGCGTCCCAATGCTCTTTTTTAATGTCCGCAAGCGCGCAAAGTGCCTCCTCCTCGCTTTTGAGGGGGAAGCACCTTCCGATAAACCTTGATTTGTTTACCGTAAACTCAATGGTTGCCGTGCGGCAAACCGTTGTATACGGACGAAGTTCAGGCATAATGTACCTTCGCGGCGTTTACGGTGTTACGCACCGAGAACGCGCACAAAACCCTTTTTGCCCTTTCTTAAAATCACACCCGCTTCAAGCGCCTCGGACGGAAGCGTTGCGTAAACGTCGGTTATCTTTTCGTCGTCCTTAAACACCGCGCCGCTCTCGATCATACGGCGTGCGTCAGACTTGCTGGAACAAAGCTTGCCGAGTACCAATAGGTCGGTCAAACGAAGGCCGGTCTCTTCGATTTGCTTCGCGTCGAGCGTTATGGTTGGCATGTTGTCAATGTCCCCGCCGCCGCCGAAAAGCGCCTCCGCGGCAGTTTGCGCCTTTTGGGCTTCCTCGGTGCCGTGTACCTGCTCGGTAAGGGTAAAGGCGAGCACGCGCTTGGCGTTGTTGAGCGCGGCGCCGCCCTCAGCGCAAAGCTCATTGATTTCATCAAGCGGCAAAAACGTAAGTAGGCACAGGCACTTCTTCACATCCGCATCGTCCACGTTGCGCCAATACTGGTAAAAGTCGTAGACGGGAGTTTTTTCCTTGTCGAGCCACAGCGCGCCCTTTTCTGTCTTGCCCATTTTTTTACCTTCGCTGGTGGTAAGAAGCGCTGTGGTAAGGGCAAAGGCGGGGCGCTGTTCCTTGCGGCGAATCAAATCCGCGCCGCCCAAGATGTTACTCCACTGGTCGTCGCCGCCCATTTGAAGCACGCAGCCGTATTCGCGGTTGAGCACCAAAAAGTCGTAGCTTTGCATGAGCATATAG
>DLFZ01000202.1 GCA_002482435.1 Christensenella sp. UBA7707 | reverse complement strand
GGCAAAGCCTGAAAAACCTGATGGGGCTCATGTTCTCCAAGGAGGACCTCCTCTTTAAAGCCCTCCAGGTCAAAGAATCCCGCGCGGCACGCTGGTGTCAGAAGGTGCGCGAGCCTATGCTTAGGAAAGCCCGGCGGCTTACCTCCGACGAAACCAAAGACCTGACGCGGCTTGAGCAAGTCTGGTATGAGGGCAGAACCGAGCAGCGGAACGACCATTATAGTCAGACACGGTATTACGCGCTCAACCTTCACTCCGTGTTTTATCGCGGAACTGTGGAGTTCCGGATGTTCAACGCCACCCTTCACGCCGGACGTGCCGCGGCATATGTTCGGCTATGCCTCGCCATTTCCGCGCAGGCAATCGCGCAGCGCAGCACTGTCATGCGGAAAACGCAGAGCGAAAACGAGCTGTTCACCTTCCGCGTGTGGCTTGTGCGCATGGGGCTCAACGGTGATGAATTCAAGACCACCCGCGACCACCTGCTTGCCAATCTGGAGGGTGACCGCGCATGGCGGTACGACAAGGACTCCTACGAGGTAAACCGGGAAAAAAAGAAAAAATCCAGAGGACAAGAGAGGTGACGCACTTGAAGATACGCGTCGAAGAAAAGGTTTTTGATGGTACCCCCGTCGAAATCATCACGGCATTCCACGACGAGAACTTCTTCCATGATGAGTTCCCGACCATTGGAGACTACATCCGGCACGAGCAGTCCCTGTTCGTGCAGCTTACCGGCCTTCCGTGCCCTCTGCCGGACGACACGGATGACGAGCGTGCGCTGGCGTTGATCCGCAACCTTGCGGATATCGACGCCATAGAGGTGCTCGAAGATGCGTGAGGAACGATTATATCTGGCCTATGGCAGCAACATCAATTTAAGGCAGATGAGCGTGCGCTGTCCTGCCGCCGAGCCTGTCTGCCCTGTTGTTCTTGAAGATTACCGGCTTGCCTTCCGCGCGAGCGGCGTGGCCACCATTCTGCCGGAAGAAGGCTCCAAGGTGCATGGGCTTCTATGGAAGCTGACGCAGCAATGCGAAGCGGCGCTCGACGCATATGAGGGCTACCCCCGTTTCTACGAAAAGAAGGATGTGACCGTAAAGGATAGCAATGGTGTGAGCTATCGCGTCATGGCCTATATCATGACGCCAGAGCATGCCTGCATCCTTGCCGACCCGCTCCCCGGCTACAGCGACGAAATCAGGTACGGCTATGTTCAAAACGGCATGCCCACGGGAGCGTTCGATCAGGCGGTAAAACGCGCTCGAGAAGAAGCTGCTCCGTACAGGCATAGTCCCTGGCAGGACTTTGTTCGAAGTACGCAGCAAAAACACAGACCGAAAAAGAAAGACCATGAGAGGTAGGCGATATCGCCTTCCCGCATGTCAGGAACAAGCGAAAGAAAAGAAAGAATCAAGGGCGGTCTATCCGCCTTTCTCTTTCGGAAAGGGGATACAGCGTGAGTAAAATATCCGAGATCAACGAGGGATATACCATAAAGGAGCGTTTCACCGTAGGCGGCGTTGGCTTCGTCCTTGCCCGGCGCGACACGGAAATTGCAGGGTTTGTCACATGGCAGTTCCGCGCGGAAGCGCCTGTGGATTACTTTTGGGGCCATTACGCGAATACCCGTGAGGCGGCCTACAGCGATTATCAGAGCAGGATCGAACAGGCGGTCTTGAACTTGTACGAGTACACCGGCAAGCCGCCTCTCCTGCCGCCGATGTGTTATGCCGTGACGCCCGGCGAAGGTGAGCTTATCCTGATACGGCGCGGTGAAATGGGCTATTCCCCCGTTTCGTTCAGCACAGGCAGCACGGAGAAGAACAAAGAGCTTGCCGATAAGATGAATGAGCGCCTGATGGCAACCAAGTCTCAGACCGAGGCCATGACCTTCGGCAGCATGTTCGGCTGGGAATCCAAGCTGGCCGATCCCCGCAGTTATGATGAAAAAGGTATCCCCATTGTAAAAGGCAAGAAAAGGCCGCATCCCGAACGGTGAACTGCTATGACCGTATAAGCTGGAGCCTGGGATTTACCTCAAACGTAGCAGGGTGAACGAGGATCACCGGAACCCTCTGCTTTCTTGCGTAGTTTACCGTCGCTGCCGACCCGCTGCGCCGGTTGCTGTTCGGATCGCAGACAGCAAGCAGGACATCCGCGTGATCGATCATGTACCTGTTTCTTTTTGTATAGCAGTCGTCGGTATATCTCGATTGCATCGTGACTGCCCCTGTGCATGAGGAAAGCATATCAAAATAACGCTCCCTATCTTTTTCACTCCAGTGGGTGGCCTGTTCCTCAAAAGGCACGACGCAGATCAACTCTATATCCTTATAGGACTTCATCAAGTCGGTCACGATCTCACCTGCCCACATATCCACGCCAATCGCGCAGCCCGTGATAAACCTCGTGAACCCCACTCCATACAATTCTTCTATCTGCTCTCTCAAAACCGCTTTCAATCTGATGCAATCCGGGTGTTCCTCATGGTATCCAAATGGAAATGACTTGGGTCGGTGGCCGGTAAACGCGCAACTCTTCACTATGCTGACTCCTTAAAAACATTTTTGCAGATTATTAAGCTGTATAAATGTTTCATTTACTCAAATTATTTTAGCTTCCTTTCCCAAAAGATACAATCATGAAATAAGGGGAGGAGCGATGTAATGGAGATTGACTATAAAGCCATCGGACGGCGCGTGAAGCTTGCCCGAACCCGGAAAAACCTGACGCAGGAAAATGTGGCGGAGGCCATCGGCGTTTCCGCACCGCATATGAGCAATATTGAAACCGGCTCGAGCAAGGTCAGCCTGCCGACGCTCATCGCCCTATCCAACGTCATAGACGTTTCTGTGGATGAGTTGCTGTGCGACAACGTGATTCGTTCAAAGGCGGTTTTCGAGCGCGAGATGGAGACGCTGCTGACCGACTGCGACGATTATGAGATCCGGGTGTTGACGGATGTACTGAAAGCGACGAAGGCATCCCTACGGAGAGATGCAAAACTGAGAAGCGGAAAATAACAAATCAAAAGTAACGCAGCATAGCGCGCGGCCGGAAACGGCCGCGCGCTTTTGCCTTTTTGGAAAAAGAAGCTTAAAACCATCTGAAAGATGAGGTATATGCTCATGAAAGAAAAACAGATTCTGACCGCTGAGTCGGTCACAGAAGGGCATCCGGACAAGCTCTGCGACTTGATCGCCGATTCGGTGCTCGACGAGTGCCTGCGCAGCGACCCCAATTCTCGCGTGGCCTGCGAGGTCATGGCCACCTCGGGAAAAGTCATCGTCGCGGGCGAGATCACCACCGCGAAAATGCCTGATATCCCTTACATCGCCTGCCGCACCATCCGACATGTCGGCTACAGCTGCGATTACGAGATAGAGATCATCACCCACGATCAGAGTCCGGATATCGCGGGAGCCGTGGAGGGCTGTTCGAAAAGCTGCGACACGGGCGATCTGTACATCGATAGCCAGGACGGCAGGCTCGTGGATAACTGTTCGGGAAACGCGGATGATGGTTCTCTTGGCGCCGGGGATCAGGGCATCATGTACGGCTACGCCTGTTCGGAAACGGACATGCTCCTTCCTCTCCCCGTCGTGCTGGCGCACAGGATAACGCGCCTGCTGACGGCTGCGCGTCGAAACGGCCCGATCAAGGGCTTGCGTCCGGACGGAAAAGCGCAGGTATCCGTGGAATACCGAAACGGCACACCGCACCGCATTGCGGCCGTTGTCGTATCGTGCCAGCATGCCGAAAACAAGACGCTGGATGAACTGCGCAAGGAGATTACGGAGCAGATCGTGCTGCCCGTCTGCTCGGAGTTGCCCATCGACAGCAAGACCCATATCCTCATCAACCCCTCCGGCCGCTTTGTGCTGGGCGGGTTCGAGGCGGACACCGGCCTGACCGGGCGTAAGCTCATGGTCGACACCTACGGAGGGC
>DLFZ01000147.1 GCA_002482435.1 Christensenella sp. UBA7707 | reverse complement strand
AGGCGGGAGCAGCTCGGCCATTTCGGGAAGCACGATAGGGGTACGTTCCGTACTCGAATACTCGATTCCTGTGTTTCGCATGTTTCCTTCCTCTCGTTCTTACTCAGCGGTATCCTCGGCGGCAGGTTCCTCCTTCGGCGCGTCTTCATGCCTGCGGGCCGAGAGGAACTCCACGTCGCCGGCCTTGATGAGGAAGCCGTTCTGACGGAGCACGCCGTTCTCGTCAGGCATAGAGATTGTTTCAAAGTCGCCGGTGGCGGCGATACGGGAACCCTTGCTGAGGTGTGCCACACAGCGTTCCGCAAGGGTGCCGCGCACCTTGATCGAGATGTAATCGGTCAGCTTGTTGCCGTCCTNNNNGTAACGACGGTCGGAGGCGATGCGCAGAACGGTATACGGGAGTTCCTCACTCGGCTTCGTGCGAAGTTCGAGGTCGGAGGTCAGGTTGCCGATGGCGGTGATTTTCAACATATTTCATTCTCCTTCAATTTTGTTTTTTTGTTGGGTGGATTGAAGAAACTCGTTCCAGTCCTTTTCCCTCGGCGGACGCTGGACAGAAACGGCGTATCCGAGTGAGGTGCATTTTTCGGACATGCGTGCGGCAGCTTCTAAGCCCCATTTGTCCGCATCCAGACAAAGGACGATATCCGTAAGATGGGGATTTTGCTTGAGATAGGTTTCGAGCGCGCCGTCGTGCAAACAGCACAGCGCCAAAGCGTTACCGCGCAGTTCCCGATGGAGCGTTATGTAGCTCATGAGGTCGATGGGGCTTTCAAAGACGTGGACGCTGTTTACGGCGGGATCGCAGGATAACGGAAAGGCAACGCCTTTATCGCTGCCCTCCACACCGCTCTTGAAGCCGGAGCCGTCCTTATCGTAGGTGCCGCGCTTACAGGCGAATGCAGGCTTGCCCGAGGAGTCGCGCCCAACGAACACGCAGTTGTGGTGCGGCTGATCCTCGTAAAGCAGCCCGGCATCAAGAAAGCAAGTAATCACCTGCTGAGCGATGCCGCGTTTTCTGAGGTAGGCATACACATGCCGGTGTTCGTCGTTTGCAGAGGGTAGAGTGAACGGGATCGCGGCAGCCTCTCCATTTTTGATGGAGGGCGCAGGCGACGGGATAAAGCTGGGGGTGCTGTGAGAATAGCCGTTGAAGACGAGAAGGTAACTTACGGCATCTACGAAAGACATGCTGTGAAAATGCTGGAGGAAGCTGATGGCGTCACCGCCGATGTTCTCGGAATAGCGAAACCATGTGCGTCTGAGCTTGATTCGGAGGCTGTCCATCTCCTTGGTGGAGTGGTATCTACCCTTCCGCGTGACCTGATATCCGAGCTGCTCAAGCAGCGCAGGCATGTCGGTGCTTTTTGCGATGTCCAACTCTGCTTCGGCAAACCGCTCGTAGCCATTTGTGCTATCGCTCATATCCGCGGCTTCGCTTATGCTCTTTGGACTTTTCCGGTGTTTCTTGGATCACACGGAACGAATCCTCGCCTGGAATAACACCAAGCGTACGCCCGTTGTCGAAGGTGCAATGAAGCGTGCCGATGTCGTCTACCAAGTTGACAGTGCCTTTCGTGCCGGGTGGGATGGGTGCATAAGGATCGTCCATGTGCAAAATCTCGATACGAGTGCCGGACGGGTACGATGCCTTGTATCGCTCGACCTGCCAAGGTTTAGGGACGTTTTTCATGCTTAGGTCCTCCTTTTGTTTTTATAGAAAACGAAAAAGCGCCGGCACGGTTTTCACCGTGCCGGCGCTTTGTTTATAGGTCATGGGTTCGAATCCCGTCCAAAGGCGGTGAACCCCTCAAAACATCTATGGAACCGCCATTTTGAAGAAAGCAATCGAAAGCATCAAAAAAGCCCGCAACTGCGGGCTTTTTTGCGACAATATCTATATTGTCAGTGATAAATGGTGCCGAAGGTGGGACTTGAACCCACACGTTGTCGCCAACAACGGATTTTGAGTCCGTCACGTCTGCCATTCCATCACTTCGGCGTTGCGAAAAAGATTTTATCACATCGGCGCTCCGTTTGCAAATCCAATTTTAAAAATACGGCGCTTGCGCCATGATTTTTCAAGGAATAGCAAATGGCTCTTCAATACTCCGTGGAAGGCATAAAAATAGAAGGTGGTATTCAAACGGTCGTTTGCCAAAAATGAACCCTATATTTTTCCACAATGCAACCGCAATGTAGGAAACTACGTTATAATGGTAGAAAGCAATGGGGAGGGTATTGAAATGAAACGGTTTTTAAGCATCGCGCTTGTATGTTTGCTGCTTCTTGCCACGGGCTGTGCCGCAAAGTCTACGGAATCGTCTACGGACCAAAGTTATTACAACACTTTCGGTGAAGTGCCCGCGGCCGCGCCGCAGGCGACAGGGGCTCCCGCGGATGGAGGAATGGGCGAGGCGGGGTATGTGAAAACAACCTCGTCGCAAAATGAAGTTCCCGATTACGGCGGGCACAAAATCATTCGCTCGTTTACCATTTCCTTTGAAACCGATACCTTCGACAGCGACCTTGACGGCATAGTAAAAAGCGTTTCCGACCTTGGCGGGTATGTGGAAAGCTCCAGCGTCAATGGCCGCAAGCCCGAGGTATACAGCGACCCCGGCCGTTATGCCTATTTAACGGTTCGCGTGCCCGCCGAGAAGGTGGACGGGTTTGTGGAAGGGGTTCAAACCTACGGCTCGCTGATTTCCTCCAATGAAAACGCACAGGATGTAACGGAGGCATATTTTGACCTTGACACGCGCCTTTCGGTGCTGCGCACGCAGCTTGAACGACTTAAGAGCATCCTTGTTACAACCGATAACCTTGCGGACATCATCGCGCTCGAAAACGAAATTTCGAATGTAACGCTGCAAATCGAGCAGCTCACAACGGAGCTTCGCCGCTACGACGGGCTCATCAGCTACGCGACGGTGGATATCACGATCCAGGAGCTTCAGCTCAACCAAGGGCCTGCCGCGCAGCAAACCGTATGGGAGCGGATCGACCGCGGCTTTACCGACACACTTTACGGCGTGGGAACCTTTTTTGTGAATCTATTCGTACTTCTTGTAAGCGCGCTGCCAGTACTTGTGGTGCTTGGCGCCATTACGGTGGTGATTCTTCTTGGGGTGCGCGCATCGAAAAAACGCAAAGCAAAACAAACCCGGAAATCCGGAAGCAAAGAGGAGGACTCTACAAATGAAAACCAATTATAAAAGGCTTGTTGCCGTAATCGCGCTGGCGCTGGCGCTTATCGTAGGCGCAACCGCCTGTAAGGCCGATCTCCAGCCGAGTACGGATCAAAACACGCAGACCGTGGTACCCAACGTGGTCATCAACCAACCCGCAGAAGCGGATAAGAACATCGTCACCGTAAACGGCTCCGGCAAGATAACGCTCAAACCCGATCTTGCTACCGTGCAGCTGAGTGTTTCCACCACTGCCGAAACCGCAACCGAAGCGCAGGATAAAAACAACGCGCTCATGGCAGCCGTGCTCGAATCCGTCAAGGCAAACGGCGTGGAAGACAAAGATATTACGACTTCGTATGTGAACCTTTCCGAGGTATACAACTACGATAAATCGCCCGCCGTAGTGGTAGGGTATTCCATGAACAACAGCATTACCGTGAAGGTACATGCGCTTGATACGCTCGGCAAGATCATCTCCGACGCCGTAGCTGCGGGCGCTACCGGAACCAACGGCATCACCTTTAGCATCGAGGATACCACCGAGGCTTACCGTCAGGCGCTTGCCGCCGCTCTTTCTGATGCGGCTGCCAAGGCACAGGCGCTTGCCGACGCCGCAGGCGCTGCGCTTGTGACCATTCCTGTGAGCGTAAGCGAGCAGAGCTACTCGAGCACGCCCGTGGAGGCGCGCGCAGAATCGCTTGCCGCGGCGGATGAAAGCGGCGCGGTGCCCGTTTCGACCGGCGAGATCGTTGTGACCGCCACCATCAGCGCGGAGTACGAAATTACAACCGCACAGGGCTAAGGCTTCACGCTTACCTAATTTATATCGTTTCATGGAATCCACCGGTTTTGCCGGTGGATTCCGTTTGTAATGAGTAACTGAAACAAAAACAGTACCTTTGCAGCGTGTCCGTTATAAAAAATCAGCGCAGGCATGGCGCGTTTTGGCTTGACAGTGAAAAGGGATAATGGTATATTGTATCCAATGATACGAAATCCAATTTTGCGGAAAATCTAAACTTCTTATCCGCAGCGCGGGGCTCTCCCGCAGAAAATTATCCGATGCAAAACTGACCCCCGATTTAATTTGATAAAGAAAATTCTGTTTTTAGTTTCCCCAAAAACTGAAGGAGGAATGAATCTGCAATGAAAAAGACCCTAGCCATCCTGCTCGTGCTTGCAATGATGCTCAGTGCCGTTGCTTGTGCGTCGAGCACCCCCGCAGTCGAGCCCACCGAGGCCCCCGTTTCCGAAGTGCCGGCGACCGAGGCTCCCGTGGAAGCGACCGCCGCTCCCACCGAGCGTCAGCCGGTTGACTTCTCTACCAACGTGAACGTTGCTCGTGCTTCCGATGCCGCCAAAACCACCATTGAGCTTCCCATCACCGGCATCGGCACCAACGTAGCCACCGATGTAAAGGCCGTGGGCGACTACACCATCTGCGTCATGACCAAAAACTCCACAAACCCGTACATGAACGGCATGTGGAAGGGCGCAGAAGCCGCTAAACTGGCGCTGGGCATTGAGGTCGTTACGCTGGCTCCCGCTCAGCAGGATTCCATCGAAGAGCAGATCGCCATCATGGAAGCCCAGATTCAGCAGGGCGTTGACGCGTTCGTCATCCACCCGTCCGACTCCAACGGCATCATGCCCGCTGTGGAAGAAGCCAATGCGGCCGGTATCCCCGTGATCTCCATCGGCACCGCTTCCGCTTCCGGTTCCATGATGCGTACGGGCGTAGATTATTACGAAACCGGCGCAGTGGTTGCCAAGTACCTGTTTGAAAAAGCGGGCGGCACCGGCGGCGTAATCATCCTCGAGGGCCCTCCGGGCGCCCAGAACGCCGAAGAGCGCAAGGCCGGTATCACGGATACGCTTGCACAGTACACCGGCTATGAACTCATCGACTCTCAGACCGCCAACTTCAACCGCGCGCAGGGCATGCAGGTTATGGAAAACCTTCTCCAGCGCGAAGGCGTGAAGGATAAGCTCAAGGTCGTTATCGCTTGCAACGATGAAATGGCTCTCGGCGCCATCCAGGCGCTCAAGGCTGCCGGCGTTACCGGCGTCGTGGTTGGCGGCTTCGACGGCTCCGCCGATGCGGCGCAGGCCATCAAGGATGGCGATCTTACCGTTACCTACAACACCGATCCGTTCGGTTCCACCTTCTACGCCATCACGATGCTCGTGCAGTATCTCGACAACGGTACCCTCCCCCAGGAGTACTTCATTCCGTTCCCGTCCGAGCGCCACAACCCGCTCATCGACGCGAGCAACATCGAAGATTACATCGCGAACTTCGCCTGGTTTAAGTAAAAGGAAAGCGCCTTAACGGCGCGGGATGAACCCGCGGGAACGGCCGCAGCAGTGCGGCCGTTCCCGCAAAAACGGTTTTTCATCAACACGCAGGGGGTAACCATGGAACAACCCATTTTAACGGTAAGGGGCCTAAGCAAATCGTTCCCGGGCGTCCATGCGCTTGACCATGTGGATTTTGATCTCATGGCGGGCGAGGTACATGTGCTCGTGGGCGAAAACGGCGCGGGAAAATCCACGCTTGCAAAATGCGTGCTGGGGCTTTACCAGCATGATGAGGGCGAAATCAAGCTCAACGGCCAAACCGTCGCGTTCAAATCCCCCAAGGAGGGGTTGGAGCACGGCGTGGTTGCGGTGTATCAGGAATTGGCGATGGTGCCCTATCTCAACGCGGCGCAGAACATCTTCTTAAACAGGGAGCCGCGCATCAAGGGCACGCCCATTATCAACCACAAAAAAATGCAGGCGGATGCCGCCCATCGCCGGGTGCAGGAAGCGGCG
>DLFZ01000187.1 GCA_002482435.1 Christensenella sp. UBA7707 | reverse complement strand
GTTACGATCATGCTGTCGTCGTCACGCACGAGAGAGCCGGCCGTAAAGCGAATACGCGAACCGTTCTTTGCGTAAACGGTGATGACGTACTGCTTGTTGGTGGGGTCGGAGGTATCCTCGGTGATGGTGGCTTGCTTGGTGATGTTGCTCTTGCTGAAAAGGCCGCCAAAGATGGGGCCGGTACCCTTGGTGAGAAGGGCAATGCCGAAAACGGCGATCAAAAGCACCAGCACGCCGGCCGCGGCAAAGAAAACGATGGAGTTTTTGCCGCGAGATTTACGCTTGCGCTTGGTCGCATAACCGTAATCCGGAAACGACTCGGCCCTCTGGGGCTTCGGCTCGGCTTTGCGCTTAATGGGGGCCGCAGGTTCCATTGCGGCTTCATCTTCTACGCTTGGGCCGCACACGGGTGCCGCACGGCGCGCGGGCGATGGGTCGGACGCATTGAAGCGGGAAACCGGTGCGCTCTTTTCGGCAGCCTCAGCCTTGTACGGCAAGGCGGGCTGCTGCGCAGGCTGCGTTTCAACAGCCTGTCCGGCTGCCGGGCGCGGATGGAAGCGGTTGAGGTAGTTTTCCGGAACGTCCTGCTCACTTACGGTGTTGGCGTCGAAATCGGGCTTGGGCCAGTTCGGAGAGCGTACAAACCCCCAGGCGGAAGGCTCGCCCTGCGGGCCTTCGTCTGCGGTAGAAAAGCCGGTCGAATCGTTTTGTGCTGCATCAGGCTCAAGGGGCGCGGCGCAGTTTTCGCAAAACTCGAGGTAATCCTCGTTGTAGGCGCCGCAAACCTTACATCTCATATACAAACCTCCTAGATGCGGAATATCTATTTGATTATATCAAAAATCAACCGTACTGCAAACAGAATTTCGACGCGCGATTTGCAAACAAACTATGAAATCAGGCCAAAAGCTACGCTTTTTGCGGGCGGTATGCTATAATTTAGGCTAACAAAACGTTCATTTTTTATCGGGAGCGGTGTATGCGAAATAAAACGCCCGTCCTTTTGGCTTTGATCTTTCTTTTTAGCGCGCTTTTTGCGGGCTGTCAACAGCAGGGGGAAACGCCTGCCATAAGCTACGAGGGGTTTGAAGCTTCCGCGCCGCTCACTGGCGGTGCCGAAGTGACGGATGCCAACGTCAAGGCCCTTGCCATAGAAGAGCGCGACGGCGATCTCTGTCTTACCTTCGGCTTCCTTTCGGGGAGCAGGCTTTCGGGCGGCGCATCGGAAAGCGCGGCGGCAAGCGCGCCCGCTTATACCGTTTCTATGCTCAAAAATCCAGCCCGTTTGGTGGTTGAGTTTTCAAACGTCGCTTATTGGGATTATACGCGCAATTTTACCGCGCCTTCCGCGGCGCTTTTGTTCGGTTGCTTCCAAACGCGCTTCACGGGCGATAGTGCACTTCGCTTCACTTTTCAGCTCACGGGCGACGCGGTATATAAAGCCGAACCGCTTACGGGTGGGCTAACGGTCGTTCTGCGGCCTGTTGTAAAGCCGGAGGCAACAAACGACATGGAGGCGCAGGACATCACCATGGGGCAACGGTATTTTGCCATGGCCGACGCTTACCGCGACTACTGCGACGGCATTTTGCCGCGCGACGCGGGCGCGACCCCCGCGCTTGCGAAAAACGGCAACGACATCGTGATGCTTTCCCCGGCGTTTTACAGCGAGGCCGAGGCGAAAAATTTCGTTACCGCGCTTGCGGCGAAAAGCGAAGGCGTTGTGGAGGCACAGTGGAGCGTTTCTCTGCTTGCACAAAACGATGCGCCCGCGTTTGACGAACAGCAAGTTTATGAGCGCGCCTACACCCAAGATGTTGTCCGCATCGACGGTACCACCGCCGCAGCAGAGGTATTTATCAAGGACGGGCTGTATCTTTGCCATACACCCGTTAAGAAGGCGGCGCTTTATTCCAAACGCCTTACTGGTGGTCAGCCCGGCGTGGATGAGTACGCCTACGAGCAGATCTTCTACATTGAGGGAGGCGCTGAAGGAAGGCCGTACCTCGATTTTGAGTTTCAGGTGGTAGAGCAGGCAAAGTTTTCGCCCGACGGGCGAAAGCTCGCCGTGCTTGAGCGCGACGGGGAGCGCACGCACCTTTATGTGTTCGACGCCGCCTCGCGCGAGCTTCTTACCGACCTGACAGATGTGGGCTTTGGCGAGCTTGTGAGCGCCTTTACATGGGACAGCCTCGGATTGTCCATTTACGCGGTGAGCGGTTCCGGCGCGATGCAGGTACACCAGTACGACTTTGGCGTGCCGCAGGAGGCCAAGCGCCACAGCGTGGTGGATAAAAACGGTGCCGACGAAGGCTACATCGCTTACAGCGACGGCGAGCTTTACTTTACCCAGTCCGATCTTGAAAGCGGCGAAACGGTTTACAGGATCAAACCCGACGGCGGCGTGCGAAAGGCCTTTGCGCCGGGCGGCGCGTTTGCGCTTTCGCCCGACAACCGCTACATGGCACTGAGCGTTTCCACCACGGGGGCGGAAACCGCGGGCGGCGTTGCGGGTTTTTCGCTTCTTGACATGGAAACAGGGGAAAGCACAGTGATCACCGGAGAGTTCTCTGTGAACAACTTCCTGTGGTCATTCTCCGGCGCAAAACTTTACTACATCGAAAACCGGCTTGCCGGTACGGGCGGCGAGGAGGCGACCTCCGGTGAGGAGGAAGAACCGCAAACGACCGCCACCCCCACACCTGCTGACCCGTACCCTTATACCCTTTGGGTGTATGATTCCGCCTCAAAGCAATCGGTAAAGTTGATGGATTTGCCGTACCCGTGGATTGCCGTTTCCGGCAAATCCGACGAGGTGTATCTCAGCTATTACGATGCGGATACGGGCGGCGATCTTGTGCGTGCAACGTACCTTCTTCCTGTGCGCTGACACGGGGGGCTGTGTGCCGGGTTGAACTTTCCGTGTACAAGTACGAAATACCGTGTTACAATACACAAAAATAAACAAGGCAGAGTAGGATACCGCGCGTTGTGCCGCAGTCGTCTGCGGAGAGTGCCGCCCGAACGGGGAGTTTGTCGGGCGGACGAAAAGCGAAAGGGTTGTGTGCTTTTAAAACCCTAACGCTTGCGGTGCGGCATCCGCATCCCGCTGCTGCATATGGGACGCGGCTCCTCTATGTGGTGTGAAGGTTCTCCGCCATCCGGGAGGAGTTTTTTCGTGCTGGAAGAAACCAAAAAGAACAACGGGAAACTTGAAATCAAAAGCAAGAGAAGCCGAGCGGGTGACGAACACCCCTCTTTGCCGGCAGTCGATCACGAAAGCATTCGACGGCTCGTGCTGTGCGCGCTGTTCGTGGCGCTTGGCGTTGTATTGAGCGGGCTTTTGAGCATTCCAGCCATGCCGCTGGGCGTATATTCCCTTAAAATCGGTTTTGGCACGCTGCCGGTGATCCTCGCTGGTGTGCTGTTTGGGCCGGTATACGGCGGCATCGTTGGCGGCCTGACGGACTTTTTGCAGGCCGTTACCTTCCCAAAAGGCGCGTATGTGCCGTGGTTTACCGTTACGGGCATCCTTTTCGGGCTTGTTCCGGGGCTGTTTTTCATAAAAAAGCGCAAGCCCACGTTTTTACGCGTACTTCTTGCGGTGTTCGCGGTGCAAACGGTGGGGAGCGTGCTTTTAAACACCTGGCTCATCGTTGCCATTTACGGCGCGCCGCTTGCCGCTACCCTCGCCGCACGCGCCATCAACCAAGCCGTGATGATTCCCATGTATGCGGTTATGGTATACTACATCATCTCAGCACTTCGCCGTATGAAGGTGATTGTGTAAGCGGTTATGAAAAACCTGTAAAGTGTGCATACTCTTACCAGAATCAATCTGGAGGTGTGCCATGGGATTGTTGGAAATGCTGCCCTTTGGAGGCGGCAGGAAGCGCGCGCAGACAACGCGCGAGGAGGTTGCCAAGGCGCTTCGCGCGTGGCAGGACTCCATAAAGTATTTTGAAAACGTCAAGGACCCCGACTTGGTGGATTTTGCGATTTACGAAATGGAAGCGGCGCGGCGTAAGTATATGTTTTTGCTCAAGCGGGCGGGAACAGTGGAAGAATAGCTGCGGGCCTGCCTTTTGGCAAGCGGAGCGCCGTCCGGTTTCGGGCGGCGCTTTTTATAAAACAAACGTTCTTTGAACAGGTGGAGGGGTTTATGGGTACACTTTATTCGCTGCTCGCGTTTGCGGCGGGCATTTTTGTGCTGTGGCTTATCTGCAAGCTTCTTTCGGTGCCGCTGAAAATCATATGGAAGCTTTTGGTCAACGCGGTAATCGGCGCAGTGGTGCTTTTGATTTTCAATTTCTTCGGCGGCATCGTTGGCTTCACCATTCCAATAAGCCCCGTGAGCGCGCTTGTGGCTGGAATTTTGGGCATTCCGGGCGTAATCATTCTCGCGCTTATCGAGATTTTCTAAGGTTTTGCGTTCGCGCTTGTGCGCAAAACAGATGGAGCCGTTTTGAAAAATTGTTTTCAAAGCGGCTCCGCACGTTTTTATGATGCCAATGTTTGCTTAAGTTCTGTCAGAACCTTCTCTAAAGCGGCGAGCTTTAAGCACACACAAAGTGCTTCCATGGCAGTGGTAAGCTCGTCAATAGGCGGGTAGCTCGGTGCGATGCGCAGGTTTTTGTCTTCCGGGTCGATGCCATATGGGTGTGTCGCTCCCGCGCTTGTCATCACAACGCCGAGTTCCTTCAAGAGTGCGTGCGTGCGTTTGGCGCAGCCCGGCATGGTGTCGAGGCTTACGAAGTACCCACCCTTGGGACGGTTGTAGCAGGCAAAGCCCAATGGGGCGATTTCCGTGTCCAAAAGGCCGATTACCGTGTCGAACTTGGGCTTCATGATGGCGGCGTGCTTTTTCATGTGCGCAAGCACCGTAGCTTTGTCTTTCAAAAACAGAACGTGACGCAGCTGGTTTACCTTGTCGTAGCTGATGGACTGCGCCGCAATGAGCTTTTTCATGTGCGCCATGTTGCGTTCGCTGCATGCAAAGCAGGAGATGCCCGCGCCGGGGTAGGTAATTTTGGAGGTAGACGCGAACTCAAACACCATGTCGGGGTTTTCGGCCTCGCGGCAGGCGGAAAGGATCTCGCGGATCTCCACAAAATCCCCTTCAAACTCATGAACGCAGTACGCGTTGTCCCACATGATGATAAAGTCCGGTGCGNNGGTGCGGCGGGCTTGAGCCGCGCGAGCCGCAGAATGGTTTCGTCGCTGTAAACGATGCCCTCGGGGTTTGAAAACTTCGGCACGCACCAGATGCCCTTCACTTCGGGGTCGCGCACGAGCTTTTCCACAACGTCCATATCGGGGCCGTTTTCGGTCATGGGTACGGAAAGCATCTCCATACCAAAGGTTNNTTGTGAAATGGTAAAATGCCTGTCGTAACCGGGAACAGGACAGAGGAATTTTACGTGGTTAAGCTTGCACCATGGCGCTTCGCTGTTCACAAGCCCGTGCGTGTACGCCTTGGCGATTACGTCGTACATCAAGCTTAGGCTTGAATTGCCCGCGGCAAACACCTCGTTGAAACCGACGCCCAAAAGTTCGGCAAAGAGCCGGCGGCAAGAGGGGAGCCCCTCCATAACGCCGTAGTTACGGGCGTCCATATTGTCGATGCAGGTACTGCCCTCTACCGGCAAACAAAGAAGCGCGTCGGAAAGGTTGAGCTGCTCGCAGCCCGGCTTGCCGCGCGACATGTCAAGTTTGAGGTTTTTCGCTCTGAACTGCTCGTATCTATTGGATTCTAGTGCGTACAGCGCCTCCAGCGCATCGCGGCTCATGGACGTTATGCCGTTCATGGCACCCTCCCCAGCAAAAAGGATTTGGAAAATTCAATCGAGTGGATTACAATATATTGTAATCGCAAGCGTTCGGGAAGTAAAGTGAAATGAAAGAGAAATTGCATAAATATATTGGTGCTGAAACTGCTCTCGCAAAAATGAAAATGGGAGGCGTGCATGGAACCGCTTGCGTTGTTAAAAAGCTATTTAAATGAAGCGCGCCGTATCGCGTTTTTGGGTGGTGCCGGGGTATCGACCGAGAGCGGTATACCGGATTTCAGAAGCGAAACCGGCCGCTTTCGGGCGCTCAAGGAATTCGGAGACATGCCGGAAACCCTTTTGAGCCACGCATTTTTCATGCGGTATCCCGAGCGGTTTTTCACCTATTATAAAAGCGCGCTTCTTATAACGGACGCAAAGCCCAACCCCGCGCATGATGCGCTTGCGAGGCTTGAAAAAATGGGCAAGCTTACGGCGGTCATCACCCAGAACATCGACGGGCTTCATCAAAAGGCGGGAAGCGTAAACGTTTTGGAGCTTCACGGCAGCATTTACCGCAACACCTGTATGTCGTGCGGCGAACGCTACGGTGTTGAAAAGATCCAAGAGGGAAATCCGGTGCCGCGCTGCGCGTGCGGCGGCATTGTGAAACCCGACGTGGTGCTCTATGGTGAGGGGCTTGACGAGCACATTCTCAATTCTGCCGTGCAACATATAATGGAAGCGGATACGCTCATCGTGGGCGGCACCTCCTTGGCGGTGTATCCGGCGGCGGGGTTGATCGAGTATTTTCGCGGGCCGCGCATGGCGCTTCTCAACAAAAGCGCCACGCCTTACGACGGCCGGGCGGGCCTTGTGATCCGCGCACCCATCGGGGAAACGCTGCGCACCGCGCTGGAGGAACTATGACAAAGCTTTTGATCCGCTTTTTTATCAAAAACGCCGAGGATGTAAAAGACCCGCGCGTGCGGGAGGAATACGGGCTGCTTTCGGGTGCGGTGGGCATCGCCGTAAACGTGGTGTTGAGCGCCGCGAAGTTTTTGATCGGCGCTTTGACGGGCAGCATCGCTGTACAGGCGGATGCCGTAAACAATCTTTCGGACGTGGGCTCGGCGGTCGTTACGCTCATCGGCTTCAAGGCGGCGGGGAAGCCCGCCGATCGCGAACACCCCTATGGGCATGCACGCATCGAGTATGTGAGCGCGCTCATCATCGCGTTTTTGATTATGGTGGTGGGGTTTGAGCTCGGCAAGGAATCGGTGGAAAAAATCATCCGTCCCACGCCGGTGCAGTTTGACCTTGTGAGCATTTCGGTGCTTGCGCTCTCCATCCTTGTAAAGCTTTGGATGAGTGTGTTTACCTCGTACGTCGGCAAGCGCATTTCCTCAAGCGCCATTCGCGCCACCACGGCCGACAGCATCTGCGACGTGATCACCACCGGCTCCATCCTTATTTCGGGCATCATAAGCTACGCAAAAAGGATCAACATCGACGGCTACATAGGGCTTCTTGTAGCAGGCTTCGTGCTTTATTCGGGCGTGAAGATCATCCGCGACGCGATAAGCCCGCTCATGGGGGAGGCACCTGATCCCGCCATGATGAAGGAGCTTAAAACACGTATTTTAAGCTATGAGGGCATTCTCGGGCTTCATGACGTTACGGTGCATACCTACGGCCCCGCGCGCGTCATGGTAAGCGCGCACGCGGAGGTGCGTTCGGACGCGCGGCTCATGGAGATCCACGAAACCGTCGACCGCGCGGAGCGCGAGATCGGCGCTGCCATGAACCTTGCTCTCACCATCCATATCGACCCTGTGGAGCAGGATAACGCCCTTCAAAACGCAGCGCAAGAAACGATTGAAGGCATCCTTTCAGCACTCGATGACCGCCTTTCCATGCACGACTTTCGCGCAGCGCAAAAAGACGGGCAGGTACTCTTAACGTTCGACCTTGTGGTGCCGCCGGAGCTAAGAAGCTCGGATGTGAAGCTTTTGAAAGGTAAAATCAAAGAGTGTGCCCGCGAGGCGAACAAGGACTATGTTTGCCGTATCACGCTCGATACGGACTATCACGGAAGGCTATAAAACGCTTCTTTGCCGTGGGAGAGCAAAAGAGGCGAACCGGCGTGTTAGGTTTGGGCATACGCAAAAATAGGGTTGGAGGTACAAAACGTGAAAATCTTCAAGGAATTCAAGGACTTTGCGTTCAAAGGGAACGTGATCGACATGGCCGTCGGCGTGATGATCGGCGGTGCGTTCGGCAAAATTGTGACTTCGCTTGTGAACGATATGTTCATGCCGCTTTTGAGCCTCATCACAGGAAAAATGAACAACATCGCGAGCCTTTTTGTGCCGCTCGACGGCAATACCTACACAAGCCTTGACGCTGTGAAGGAAGCGGGGGCCCCCTATATTGCCTACGGGCCATTTTTGAGCACCGTCATCGATTTTCTTCTCATGGCTGTGTGCATTTTCCTGTTCGTTAAGCTCATCACCAAGCTTCGAAACGGGCCGCTTCTTAAAAAGGAGGCTGCCGAGGCGGAAGTTAAGCCGGAGCCGCGCCTTTGCCCATACTGCAAAACCGAAATTCACGTTGAGGCCACGCGTTGCCCGCATTGCACCAGCGTTTTGAATGAAACGAGGTAGGTTATGACGCTTTACGAATGCCTTTTGGAAAAACGCATTGACACATCCGATCTCAACTGCGCGGAAAAAATACTGTATGGCGCAAACGCCGCTTACGGTTTGGGACTTGATAAAAGCGCACTTCGCGTAAGTGCGGGTTTTGGCGGCGGCATGGGCGTAGAAGACGCTTGCGGCATCGTTACCGGAGGAGTAATGGTGCTTTCGCTCCTGTTCGTGAAGGACAGGGGGCACGAGGGGCCGCGCATCAAAGCGCTGACGGGTGAGTGGTTTGCGAAGATGAACGAGGTCTTTTCGAGCACCAACTGCGCCGCACTCAAAGAAAAGTACCGTACGCCCGAGAAAGGCTGCAGCGACTTGATCCTCGCCGGAGCGAAGCTCCTCGACGAAATCGTGCTGCGCGAGCTGCAAAAGGACGTGGCGGAGGCGTAACCCTATCCCAAGACTTTTTATCCGGCTTCGGCGGCATGCACGCCGAAACGGATGAAATCCGAAGGATTTCGTATGCTGTCAAAAAAGCGCTTGGGGGTTTCGGGGGCAGGACCCCCGGAGGCTTCCAGCCGCCGCCAGCGACATGCGCGGTGGCGGCGGAAAGCCTTGCACGGCAAGGCTTTCTTCTCAGGAAGCGCCGACCGTGCGGAACGCACAGGCGGTTCCTGTAACCCTCAAAAAAGTGGCGCAAGACACTTTTTTGACACTCTGTGAAATCCGAAGGATTTCGTTCTTATCAGGAAGTACCGACCGCGCCCATGGGCGCAGGTACTTCCTGTAAAACCCCTCGCGGAAATGGCCGCAGTCATTTTCGCGACATGCGCGTCAACGCATGATATACTTGTATGCATTGCCCGCTTCCCTTGACAGGCGCGCGCGTGCAACCATACAATAGGGAAGGAAAATCCCGATTAATTGTGTAAAAACAGGAAGGGATGACGCATGAAAGCCGAAGCCGCCTTTGTCCTTGCGTTTCGTGAGGATGTTTCCATGAATTCCGCGCGCCATACGGCGCTTCACGAGGTATGCTTCCGCCCCATGCTCGGCTATGTGCTCGACGAGGTGGCGAAGGCCGCAACAAACGAGCCTGTCGTCATCACGGGGTTCGATGCGGAGCGTGTGGAGGTTTACGCGGGTGAACGTGCCGCTTTTTTGCGCGTTACGCCCGATTTAGAAAATGCCGAGGCGCTTTGTGTCGCCTCACAAAACATACAGGAAAAACAAGGTTATGTGCTTGTGGTTTCGGGCAAAGCGCCGCTTTTGCGCGCCGAAACACTTTCGAGGCTTATCGAGGCTGCGCAAGGCAACGCCGCTTCCGCGCTCATCTCGGAACAGGAAGATGAGGACGATGCGCAAAAACACGCCGAATGTCTTGCCTACTGCATCGATGTTGCGCTTTTAAAAAACGCCAAAGGGAGCATTCGCGAATTTTTGACCGGCGTACGCCAAAATGGAGGCGCAGTCGTGAATGTGTTCGCGCCGCAAAGCGAATATGTTGAAGTGCAAAACCGCGTTTCCCTGTGGGAATGCGGTTTCCTGATGCAAAGCCGCGTCAATGTGCTTCATATGCTTTCGGGCGTCACCATCCTTGACCCGACAAACACCCACATCGCGCCAGACGTGGAGATTGGCCGCGACACGGTGCTTTACCCGAATGTGATCCTTACGGGCAAAACCAAAATCGGTGAAAACTGCGTGATCTACGACGGCTGCCGTTTGAACGATACGCTTGTTGGCAGCAACTGCGCGCTTCAAAGCGTGGTGGCGAACAAGGCGGAAATCGGCAACGACGTGACTGTGGGCCCGTTTGTGAACCTCCGACCCGATACCCGACTTGGAGACGGCTGCAAGGTGGGCGATTTTGTGGAAGTGAAAAACTCCGTCATCGGCGAAAAAACCAAGGTGCCGCATCTTTCCTACGTTGGCGATGCCGACGTAGGCGCGCGCGTCAACGTGGGCTGCGGCTGCGTGTTTGTGAATTACGACGGCTATAAAAAACACCGTACCGTTGTTGGAAACGATGTGTTTTTGGGCTGCCAGACCAACCTCGTCGCACCCGTGAAGGTGGGGGACGATGCCTATACCGCGGCGGGTTCCACCATCACTTCGGATGTGCCATCCGGCGCGCTCGCGCTTGCGCGCGCAAGGCAGGAGAACAAAGCCGGCTGGGTGGAAAAAAACCGCGCCAAAAAGCGCGACTAAAAGCTTAGGAGCCAATTTGGAAACCATCATCGACGGATTAAAGCTAAATTTCGAGCGGCAGGGGAGCGGTAAGCCCGTGCTCATCTTGCATGGCTGGGGCGCTTCCATCGAAGCCATGCGCCCCGTTGTCAACTGCATGACGCGCTTGGGGCGCGAGGCTGTGGCGCTCGATTTTCCGGGTTTTGGAAAAAGCGAAGAACCTGCTTTGGCTTGGGGTGTGGAGGATTTTGCCTCGATCACCCGCAAATTCATGGAAGAACAGGGCATCTTGGGTTGCGATTGCATCGCCCATTCGCACGGCGGACGTGTCGCCATTTACCTTGCGTCCGAAGAGAAAAACCTTTTTCGAAAGCTCGTACTTGTGGACGCGGCAGGCGTAAAGCCGAAAAGAGGCTTAAGCTATTATGTAAAGGTGTACAGCTACAAGCTCATGAAGCGCCTCGGTCGCGTTAAGCTTCTCGATAGAATGTTTCGCATCTCCGAGCGGCAGAAAAACGCGGGGTCTGCGGATTACCGCGCAGCATCGGGTACGATGCGCCAAACCTTTGTAAGGCTTGTGAACACCGACCTTACGGATAGGCTTGAAAAAGTCGATAACGAAACGCTTCTTGTCTGGGGCGAAAACGACCAGGATACGCCGCTTTATATGGCGAAGCTTATGCAAAAGCGCATGAAAAACGCCGGACTTGCCGTATTAGAAGGCGCGGGGCATTTCTCCTATGCGGACGATTATCCCCGTTTCTGCGCAATGATGGGCGTACTTTTCAAGGATTGAGGAAACCGTATGGACGTTTTGACCTACGCAACTTATGTATATTGGGCAGTCGCGGCGGCGGTTACGGTGCTTGCCGCAACGCAGTTCATCCACATGCTGCAGCTTGAGAGCTATCAGGGCAAAATGTACCTGAAATGGCTTTTCAAGCACATGGGTGACGCGCTTACCTTCTTTGTTGTCGGCGTGGTATGCCTCGCGCTTCGCGCGTCGAGCGCGTTTCTCGTTCACTACGGCATGGGCGTTGCCAACCTCGCCTACATCGGCGCGGACGCACTGTATGTGCTGATGCTCCTTTTGATGTACTTTTCCGAGCGCAAAAAGGAAAAGAAAAAGCCGCTCGTTTATACCGGCCGCGTAAAAAGGCTGATGGTCGCGTTGTTCGCGCTCGCGGTGGTGTTTGCGGCCTCGCTTTTCATCATGCTTGCGCCCACGCAAAACGGCATTCCCTCTTGGGGTGGGTTTTTGCTTCTTTACGGGCTTCGCTACTTGCCAGGTGCGCTTTTGCCGCTGTTTGTGTTCCTTGCATGGCTCATCACCTACCCCTTGGAACAGGCGGTAAAGGCCTGGTACTTTAACGATGCGAAAAAGCTATTGAAAAAGCGTGCGGACCTTATCAAAATCGGCATTACGGGAAGCTACGGAAAAACCAGCACCAAGCATGCATTGGGAGAAATTTTAAAGGAAAAATACGATGTTTTGTATACCCCGGGAAGCTACAACACCTCCATGGGCGTTACGCGCGTGGTGCGTGAGCAGCTGACCGATGAGCACAACGTGTT
>DLFZ01000117.1 GCA_002482435.1 Christensenella sp. UBA7707 | reverse complement strand
GCTGCCGGTTGGTGCAAGGCAGAGGGAAGCATTTCGGGAATACACGCAACCAGGCCGCTCTCCGAACGGGTGGAAACACCTCAGTAGACGGAGCCGGGTTTCACCCGTTATCGTGATAGGGTAATCTTCATTTCACATTTATGGATGTACCCGAAAAGGTCGGCGTCGTGAGGCGTCGATAAACTGAGGTGGTAACACGGGATTTGGCGCTCGTCCTCTACAAGGGGTGACAAGCGTTTTTTGTTGTCTTCAATCGGGCGTTGCCGCCAAATGGCGCTCCGAAGCAAAACTAATTTGAATCGGAGGAACCACAAATGGCAAACATCAGCTTCTTTTCCGGCGAAACCATACCCCTTGAGCTTCACAAGGTACGCGTGGTGCAAAAGCTTTCCCTTGTTCCCGTGGAGCGCAGGCTTGAGGCCATCACTGAGGCGGGCAACAACACCTTTCTTCTCAAAAACAAGGACATTTTCCTCGACATGCTTACCGACAGCGGCGTAAACGCCATGAGCGACAACCAAATGGCCGCCATGATGATCTGCGACGACAGCTACGCCGGCAGCGCCACGTTTACAAGGCTTGAAAGCAAAATCAACGAAATTTTCGGCACGCCCATTTTCCTGCCTGCGCACCAAGGCCGCGCGGCAGAACATATTCTGGCGCAGGCGTTTGTAAAAAGCGGCAACGTAATCCCCATGAATTTTCATTTTACTACGCCCAAGGCGCACATCACCCTTTGCGGCGGCCGCGTGGAGGAACTGGTGATCGACGAAGGACTCAACACCACGAGCAACTTCCCCTTCAAGGGCAACATCGACATTGATAAGCTTAGGGCGCTCATTGAAAAAGAAGGTGCGAAAAACATCCCCTTCATTCGCATTGAGGCGGGCACCAACCTCATCGGCGGGCAGCCGTTTTCCCTTGAAAACCTGCGCGAAACCGCCAAGATCGCGCGTGAGCACGGCATTATGACTGTGCTCGACGCAAGCCTTTTGCAGGACAACCTCTACTTCATCAAGCAGCGCGAAGAAGCCTGTCGCGACTGGAGCATAAGAAAGATCACCCGCGCCATCTCAGACGAGATGGACATCATCTACTTTTCGGCACGCAAACTTGGCTTTGCGCGCGGCGGCGGCATTTGCCTGAGGGATAAGGCCATTGCGGATAAGCTGATCGAATTCGTACCCCTGTTTGAGGGCTTTTTGACCTATGGCGGCATGAGCACGCGCGAAATGGAAGCGATCACCGTAGGTTTGGATGAAACGATGGATGAGGATGTCATCTCCCAAGGGCCGCAATTCATACAATTCATGTGCGACGAATGCGTGAAAAAAGGCATCCCCGTGGTAACACCGGCAGGCGGCCTCGGCTGCCACCTCAACGCCATGGAGTTTTTGCCGCATGTAGACCAACACCAGTACCCCGCGGGTGCGCTCGCGGCGGCGGTATTCCTCGCGGGCGGCATACGCGGCATGGAACGCGGCACCATTTCCGAGCAGCGGGAGCCGGACGGCACGGAGCCGCTTGCTTCCATGGAGCTTTTGCGCCTTGCCCTTCCCCGCCGCGTGTTTACCATGTCGCAAGTGAAATACGCCGTGGACCGCATTGAATGGCTGTTCCATAACCGCGAACTCGTAGGCGGGCTGAAATTCGTGGAAGAGCCAACTACGCTGCGCTTCTTCTTCGGGCGGCTCGCGCCCGTGGGCGATTGGCAGGAAAAGCTTGTTACGCAGTTCCGCAAGGACTTTGGCGACAGCTTATAAACCGGCTTTTCGAGCAGCCAATTTTTTGCAATTCACTTTGTTTCGGTTCTCCTAATGGGGAATGGCCTCGTCCTTTCGGACGAGGCCATTCCTCTGTATCCCATCATACACAGCTTTTCCGCGTTATTTCTTCAAAACCTTTTCCACATCCGCCGCGCACATAGGCTTGTAGTAGAAGTATCCCTGTACCTCGTCGCACATGCGGTTTTTGAGGAAGTCGATCTGGGTGCTGTTTTCCACGCCTTCCGCAATGAGCTTCACGTCCATGTTCTTCGCAAGGTTCATGATCACCATGGTGATTGCCTGATCCTTGGCGCTCTTTTCGATGCCTCGCACAAACTGCATGTCCATCTTGAGCCTGTCTACAGGCAGCGCCTTCAAGCGGTTGAGCGAGGAATATTCGATGCCGAAATCGTCGATGGAGAGGCTTACGCCCAAGGCCTTGAGGTCGTTGAGCACGCGCACGATATAATCCGGCTCGCGCGTCATGGTGCTTTCTGTAATTTCAAGCTCCACCTGCGCGGGGTTGATACCAGTCTTTTCCAGCACCGCCGCCACCTGACTCACAAAGCAGGGGTTACGGAGCTGCACCACCGAAAGGTTTACGGCAACGCGCAAATCTCCATAGCCGCGCCTTGTCCATTCGGCGGTCTGCGCGCAGGCGGTTTCAAGCACCCAGTTTCCGATGGGGTTGATAAGCCCCGTCTGTTCCGCAAGTGAAATGAATTCGGCGGGCGAAAGCATGCCGTACTCCGGATGGAACCAGCGCAAAAGCGCCTCCAAACCTACGATCTTGTCGTTGCGGAGGTCAATCTGCGGCTGATAGTAGACCTGAAACTCCCCGCGTTCCAGTGCACGGTACAAATTGTTGGAGAGGTTAACGCGGTACTGCACCAGCTCCTTCATGTTGTGGGAGCAGAAGGCATACTGGTTTTTCCCCTTCTCCTTTGCCGTGTACATGGCAATATCCGCATGTTTGATGAGGGTTTGCGCATCCTCGCCATCCACGGGAAAAACGGATACGCCCGCGCTTGCGGTAATGAAAACCTCCTGTCCGCAAAGCTCGATGGGCTCCTGAAACACGCTCATGATCTTATCGGCCACCTTGCCGAGATCTTCCACGTCGGCTATGCTGTTGAGAAGCACCAAAAACTCGTCACCGCCGAAACGGGCGACCGTATCGGACTTGCGCAGGCAGTCGGAGAGCCGCTGCCCAAGCATTTGCAGCAGCAAATCGCCGCTGTCGTGCCCCATCGTATCGTTGATGGACTTGAAAAAGTCCAAATCGAGGAACATGAAGCCGATCACGCGATTGTTGCGGCGCGCAAGGTGGATGGCCTGTTCCGCGCGGTCGTTGAACAGCTGGCGGTTGGGAAGCTTGGTAAGGCTGTCGTAATATGCCATGAACTTGATGCGAATTTCGGAGCTAAGCTTCTCAAGAGCATCCGAAACAATGCGCGATACGATGGGCAGCGCTACGACTTGCTCCTTCGACCACGCGTTGCCTGTGCGGGAGGTTTCAAGATAAATAAAGGCGACCGGCCTGTTCTTTTCAAAAATGGGCACAAACAGCCAAGGCGTGGCGCGAAGCGCCTGAATCTGCTCGGCTCCGAACCTTTGCCCGTAGTTGGCCGCATCGTCCGCACTCGAAAGCGTTTCTTTGCGGTATGCCTCCCATCGCTCCATGCACAGCATTTTATATTCCGGCGAAAGCTCCGAACCATCCGCTGCGTATTGGTGCATCCCGATCAGCTCACCAAACTCGTTTTCCACGGCGCCGATCAGCGCTTTTTCCGCATCGAAAAACTCCGCAAGTTCCGTAAGCAGCGCCGTCATATGCTGCGGCGCATCCTCCCTGTCGGAAAGGGAAAAACTCGCAACAATACCGCTTACAAGGCTCTGCGTGCGCGCCTGCGCCACGTTGTCACGAAGGCGCTGTGTGTAAACCGTATGCACAAAATAGGCAACCACGATGATGCACAGCAAAATAATGATGCGGCTGGAGTAGGCGCGATAGTTGACAAGCACGCTTACCTCAGGCACGACCGTCCAAAGATACACTTGGCTGAAAAGAATGGTGATCGACGAGGAGAACAGCGTGTCCCGCGAACCGAACACAAGCGCGCTCACGATCAGCATGACAGGGAATGCCCAAAGCGCCGTCCCGCCGTTTTCAACCATATTGACCGTTAAAATGGGCGTAACGGTAAGGGTAACAAAAATAAGAAACTTTTCAAGATTCGAAAATCCCTTGCGGGTGCGCTGCACATACAGCAAAAGCCCGCCGAGCGCAACCAACAGGAGACTTGCTAGAAGCGTCAGCACAAAATCACCTGAGTTCCACCAGAAATGCTCCAGCAAAAACAATACGATGCCGCCGAAAATCAAGCCCAAGGATGCGATGCGAAAAATCATGATGCGCCGCTCGTCGTTCAGGATCAGATCCGTTTCGCGTTCCTTGTTGGATTTCATAAGGTGTAATTTGTTGATACAGTAAAAAAGTGCGCTCAGAGGAATACCAAAAAACATCGGCGCCATCTGCGGCAGCGGCAGCTCGATATAGTTGCCGTTGACGATGTCCGTAAATGCGCCGAGCACAAGCGCAAGCGCAAATGCCCAAAGGATGATGTTCGCCGTTTTTTTGATTTGAGGCACTTGCAACTTATGCTTCCAAAGTGCGATAAGCGTAAGGCTTGCTGCGACCGAGCCCAGAAAATAGGCTTGGAAAAAGGCATCGTAAAAGCTGAAAGGCATGGATCGCTTCCAGCCGCTTTCCGTCTGGACAAAATGGTAAAAAACGCCCGCCGCCTCAGGGGCAACGACAAACGCATACAAGCAAATGGCCGCAGGCAGGTATAGTACCGCGTAAAACCACGTTTTCTTGAGAATCCGGGTATGCCCCGTGAGCAGCAGCGAAAAATGGATCAGCGCGCTGTAGAGTATTTCATACCCAATGGCGGAAATGCGCGTCCAAACCACTGCGGTCTGTTCGTTGGGTGCAACGATAATGACGGAAAAACCAAACGCCCACAGGGTAAGGCAAATGCTTATCAAAAAAAAGACACGGTTGATGGCCGCCTTGTGGTTGAGCCGAAGCACATATGCGCCCATGACAGGGCTCATCGATGCGACGATCAAATAGAGTGCGGAGAATATGACGAGATGATTCATAGAACATCCCTCCCAGAACTGCTGCCGCGGCAGCGCCTCAAAAACGCTAGGGCACACATAAAATAATGAAACCATGCCCAATGGCAAGCTATTTTTTACCGGATAAGGCAAATTTCCGCAGGAATACTGAATGCATTATAAGGAGATTCAGCGCAGTATGCGTAGAAAAAGCCGCTTGCTGTAAATTCGACCCGAACCTGTGCCGTTTTTTAGCATGCGCCCCCAGCCATGGCAAAAGCCACATGGATGTTCTACAGAGGAACTCTGCGTTTGATTCCTGTTTCTGATTATAACAAATTTCAATGAACAAAGGTACCATTTTTTGACAAAAAACCTCCGCAATGCTTATTTTCTTTTTGGCGGCAACATTCCAAAAAACGCACACAAACTTTTGTCCTTCAA
>DLFZ01000207.1 GCA_002482435.1 Christensenella sp. UBA7707 | reverse complement strand
TCAACGGCTATATTACGGAAATTGCCGAGGTGCTCGGCGAGATGTCGCAAGGGAACCTTGACGTTGCGATCACCTCCGATTACAAAGGGGATTTTGCTGCACTTAAGACCGCCATCAACAACATCATCGAAGCGCTCAATTCCCTCATCAGCAACATCAACCTTGCGGCGGATCAGGTGGCATCGGGCACCAAGCAGGTGTCGGACGGCAATCAGGCGATCTCCCAGGGCGCTACGGAACAGGCAGCCTCTATTGAGGAACTCACCGCTTCGGTTACGCAAATCGCCGCACAAACCGGCGAAAANNNNGCCGCAAACGCGAGCAGGGCCAACGAGCTTTCGGAAGCCGCGAGAAAGGGCGCAGTGGAAGGCAACCTTCAGATGCAGCTGATGCAGAAAGCCATGACCGAAATCAACGAGGCATCCGCAAGCATCGGCAAGATCATCAAGGTGATCGACGACATCGCCTTCCAAACCAACATCCTCGCGCTCAACGCAGCGGTGGAAGCGGCGCGCGCCGGGATTCACGGCAAGGGATTTGCGGTTGTGGCGGAGGAGGTAAGGAACCTTGCCGGGCGCAGTGCAAAAGCGGCAAAGGAGACCGCGGAGCTAATCGAAGGCTCCGCCAAAAAGGCGGACGCGGGCAAGAAACTTGCGGATGAAACGGCGGATGCGCTCAAGGTCATCGTGGAGCGCGTAGAAGCTGCGGGCAAGCTCGTGGAGGGTATTTCCGTGGCTTCAAGCGAGCAGGCGAGCGGCATTGAGCAGGTCAACAGCGGCATTGAGCAGATGTCGCAGGTGGTGCAAACAAACTCCGCCACCGCGCAGGAAGGCGCGGCGGCCAGCGAGGAACTTTCCGGCCAGGCGGTGCTGCTAAAGGATATGGTTGCGCAGTTTCGGCTTAAGGAGGGCACGAATGCTCCTGTAAGCGCAAAGGTGCCCGAAAAAACCGTTGCCGACGAAGTCCCCGTAGAAAAGCCCATTCAGTTTGACGATTTCGGAAAATATTAAGCTTTGACAAAGGCTTTTCTCACGAAAAACGCGGCGCGCCAAAAACAGCGCGCCGTTTTTTTGTGCTTAATTACACTTCCCTTGGAAGTTTCGGAGTCTTTGCGCAGTTCGCAATCGCCACTTTGCTTTTATCATCGCGACACTCCCTTGCTACGGCTCGCAAGTGCCTTCTACAAACGCAAAAAAGTGCCGCACAGGGCACTTTTTTTGAAAAGCAAAGCAGTTTAAGGCGTGGGCATTCGAAAGAACCTTGCGGGTACTCTTTTCTTAAAAGAAAGGGAACGTGCTTTTTGCATGGCGCGGAGTACCTTCAGGCGCTCCTTACGGTGCGGAGATGATCTCCGTGATGCGCACGCCGTAGTTGTCGTCGATTACCACAACCTCGCCGCGGGCAAAGAGCTTGCCGTTTACAAGTACGTCCACCATTTCGCCCGCAAGCCTGTCGAGCACAACCACCGAGCCAAGGTTAAACCCGAGAATTTCCTTGATGCTCTTGCGGCACTTGCCGAGCTCAACGGTCACCTGAAGGGGAACGTCGAGAATCAGGCCGATGCTGTCGCCGGCGTCGCCTTCGAAGAAGGAATTGTGTGCGCTGCGGGTCGGTTCGTCAAAAGACTGGTACTGCATGGATTTCACCCCTACGCGGCTTCTGTCGTTGCTGATGCGGTCTGGTTGCGCATACTCTGTTTGCCTGCGCGGCGGCGTCGAAGCAGGCGCGCGCGTTTGCACAGGTGCGCTTCGAGGCGGCTCGGCGTAAACGGGGACGGGCATGGGTTCGGGCTCGTCCATAACGCTTCCGAGCAGCGTGTGCGCAAGCTCTTTTCCAAATTTGAAGGGCATGATCTGCATGATCTCGCTTTCCAAAACGCCTTCGATTTCCATGGAAAAGCTGATTTTGATGGTAATGTCATCCCCGCAAGCAAGCTGGGTGAGGCTTTCCTCTTCGAGCGTAATCTGCTTGACGTTGGGCGGGGAAATGTTGATGGGTTTCATCAGGATGTTGGCGAGCGATGTTGACGACGAGCCCACCATTTGGTTCATGACCTCGCTGATGGCCGAAAAGTGGAGCTGATCGATGGGGGCATCCCTATCCGGATTGCCATCGCCACCAAGCAAAAGGTCGGTGATGACACGCACATCGTTGTCTTTGATTAAAAGGATGTTGTAACCGTCGATGCCTTCGGTATAGGAAACCTCCACCACGAGGTAGGGCTTGTTGTAATCGCCAAAGTCGCTGGTGCAGCTGCACACGCTCACGCGGGGCGTGGTGATGCTTACCTGTTTGCCAAGCAGCGTCGAAAGCGTGGTGGCGGCGGTGCCCATGCAGATGTTGCCGATTTCGCCAAGGGCATCGCTTTCATCCGCGGAAAGAGCATATCCCGGGATAGCGGCGACTTCAACGGATGTGGCGAACGGGACGTTGTCCACGGCAAAAGGATCATTCATCCTTTGGGGCCTCCTTTAGTATTTCAGAAATCATCAGGGCGAGCTTTTGACCTTTGGTACCGATGTAGCCCTTAAATTTCGGAATGTGCTCGATGATTGCGGTAAGCGGTTCGCGCACCTGATGGTCGATGCGCAGCACATCACCCACCTGAAGGTTCAAAACGTCGCGTACGGTCGCGTGCGTTTCGTTAAAGAATACGCGCATGTTGATGGGCGTATTGGCGATTTTGGGGCTCATATAAGGCAAAATATTGTTTTCGCCCGCTGCGGTGGTACTGCTTTCATTGTACCACTTTTTCATCGCGAGCTGCTTGGCAATCGGTTGGATTGCAAGGTGCGGGATGCACAAATTGAGAATGTCCGATACCTCGCCAATCTTCACGTTCATGGTGATGATGGCAATCGGCTCGCCCGTGTTGACGATTTGCGCGAACTGCGCGCTCGTTTCCACGCGCTCAAGTTCGGCTTGAACGCTAACCACGCGCTCCCAGCTTTCGCCCATGTAGGCGATCATCTGCCTTGTGATGCGCGACAAAATGGAGATCTCGATCTCTGTAAACAGCTTGTTGGCCTCTTCGTGGAAATAACCCGTGCCACCGAGAAGCCGGCTTACGATCTCGTAAGCGACGGCGGAAGATACCTCAAACAGCGCGTTGCCCGTGAGCGGCGGCATGGTAAGGATGCCTAAAAACGCGGGAACGGGAAGGGAATTTGTGAATTCCGCGAAGGTCTGCTCCTCCACGGATACCACTTCCACCTCGCACATGGTGCGCAGCGTACCCGAAAGGAAGGTGGCAAGGCGACCGGCGTAGCTGTCGTAGATGAAGTTCAGCATGCGGATTTGTTCTTTGGAGAACTTGTTCGCAGTTCTGAAATCATAGACGCGCACCTTGTCGTCCTGCTGCTTTGCTTTGTTGTCGCCGCCGCCTGTGGCGTTTTGACCGGAAGCAAGCGCAACCAGCAATTCGTCTATTTCACTTTGCGATAAAATTTCAGCCAAATTCGTATCCCTCGCAGCTTAAAAGGCGGGCGCTTCCCCGCGGATTCTTTGTGAGGCGGCGCTTAAGCGCATGCCTCAAAGCGTTTCAGCCGCAGCGCCCTGCTGCGGCGCTTGTGCATGCTGGCGTTCGGGCGCGCAAATATCCTCCACGCCATTTGCCAGCCGCTTGAACTCGATGATAAGCCGCTTGACCTCGTCGGCGTTTTCGGAAACCACAATCTTGCGGCCGGAGGCCATGGAAATAATGGTGTTGGGGGTTTCCTCCACAAACTCGATCAAATCGCAGTTGACGAAAAAATGCTCCTTGTTGAGCCGGCTGACCCTGATCATAGTATCCCTCCGTCGGCGAAACAGCCGCCTTGCTTTTGGAAAACGACGCGCACGCGAACACGCGCGGCATGGGAAAAACTTTTTTGTTACGGGCCGGCCGCAGCGCGCGTGTTACGCTATGGCGTATACGGCCGGCCCGCTCACGGTCATGGTTTATTACCTCTTGAGGTTTACAAGCTCCTCAAGCATGGAGTCGGTGGTGGTGATGATGCGCGAGTTGGCCTGAAAGCCCCTCTGGGTAACGATCATATCGGTGAACTCGCTTGCGAGGTCCACGTTGGACATTTCAAGAGCACCCGCTTTCAGTTTGCCTGCGGCGCCGTTGCCGGGGGTGGAATACGTCGGGTCGCCGGAGTTTACGGTGGGGCGATAGGTGTTGGAGCCAACCTTTTCAAGCGCGTTCGTGTTGGAGAAGGTGGCGAGCGCGATCTGCGCGATTACGACCTTGGTCGAGCCGTTGAGCGCGTTAACCTTACCGGTCTCGTCGATGGTGACGTTGGTGTAGCTCGGATCAATGGTGATGTTTTGGAGCGTGGTGCCAACGGTGCCGTCCGCGGCCACGGCGTAACCCTGCACGAAGCCGCCCGTTGCGGTAACGAGGTTATCGTTCTCGTCGGTGTAAAAGTTGCCCGCGCGGGTGTAGGTGGTGGAGGTGCCGGTCCTTATGGTGAAGTAGCCGTCGCCCTCAATGGCGAGGTCGAGCGTATTGCCCGTGTACTGTGTGGCGCTTTCGGTGTTGAGAATGTCGATCGAGGCGACTGCGGAACCAAGACCCACCTGCTTGGGGTTGGTACCGCCGCTTGTCGTGCCGTTTGCGCCGGTGGCGGGGGAGATGGTCTGGCTGAAAATGTCCTGAAATACCACGCGGCTTGCCTTATAGGCCACGGTGTTGACGTTGGAGATGTTGTTGCCGATTACGTCCATCCTCGTTTGGTGGTTACGAAGTCCGGTTACGCCGGAATAAAGGGAGCGCATCATAGGGAAGTTCCTCCTGTTTCCTTAAGAGTAAATTTCTTCGATGCTGGAAACCGCAACTTCCTTGTCGCCCGTTTCAGCGTTGCTGATGGTTGCGTAAGCCACACCATCCTTGGTGGAAAGCTTTACGACTGTGCCTGAAATTTCCGTTGTGGTGCCGTCTTCATTCTTTATGGCGGCGGTTACGTTTTTCCCGAGGAGCCCCGTGCTGTTGATGGCATTTTGGTTGGCATTGGGCTTCGTTTCACTGACGTTTGCAACGCCCACCACATCGGATAATTTGTATTTCTGTTCACCGATGACGAGGTAGTTGGTTCCATTCTCCTTCACCACGCCGTCCACAAGGCCGGCCACGAGGCTTTGCTGGCTGCTGTCGCCGTAAACGTAAACATATTTGCCCACGAGGCTGTACATCTGCGATTGCACCGTAGCGTCCGACATGGAGGTCATCTGGTTGAGCATGGAGAACTGCGCAAGCTGCGCGATGAAGTCCGTGTCCGAAGTGGGCGAGAGCGGATCCTGGTTGGCCATTTGCTGCACCAGAAGCTGCATGAACTGATCTTGCCCGAGCTCCTTGTTTACGGTGCGCTGCTGGCTTGTAAGATCCTCAATCGTGCGGAGCGGAGTTGCGGAGTTGGTCGATGTAACGGTGCTCATGGTTTTGATTCAATCCTTTCGTCGTCATGCGGAAAATTCCACGGAGCTTCCTTGCAACGTGAGCCTTGCGGCATTTTGTGCGGCGGTATCCACCGTGGCGGCTTCCGAAGCCGAGCCGTAGGCGGATGCTCGTGAAATGCCCGATACGTTCAGGCGGCTCTTGCTTTCCTGCGCGTCGCTTTTATGCTGGCGGCGGTTTTGCGGAGCGTTGAAGTTGAGCGCGGAGGCCTCGTAGGTCACGTCGATCTTGGTGAGCGCTACGCCTTTTTCCTTCAGCTGCGCCTGCAGCGTGTTCATTTCGGCCTCGAGCATGCTGCGCACCGTCGCGTCCGCAGCCTTGATCTGCGCCTTGAGCCCGTCGCTGTCCTGCGTGAGCTTGATGGAGAGCTTGCCGAGGTGTTCGGGTTTGAGCGTCACCTCAAATTCGGTTGCGCCCTCGGTGGTGTTTGCCTCAATGGTTTGAACGAGGTTCATCACCGTTTCGCCCGCGTCCGCCATAGGTGCGTTGGGCTGTACCGGGAAGTTCGCATCCTTTATAAAAGAAGCATCGGTAAGCTGTGCGAAAGCTGTTTGAGGTGCGGCGTTTTGTACCGTTGTATCCGCCACAGCCTTTTGCGGTTCTTCCGCTTGCGCGGTTACCGCGTCTTTGGAGAGGCCGGAATCCGGCGCGGTGTCGCTTTGCGGTTTAAGCGCGGCCTGAATTGCGGAAAAAAGTTTTTCAAGCTGCGCGCCGCTTTGCTGCTCTGTCTGCGGGGAAACCGCCGCGGTGCTTTCCGTCTGTGCGGCCTGTGTAAGAACCGTCGCAATGTTGTTTGGCTGCACCGGTTCGGCGTCGCTTTGACTTTGCGCGTTCTCCAAGGAGCGAAGATAATTGCCGACAAGGGGCGTCAAAACCGGAAGAAGCGCCTCAGGCGACGCGGCTTGCGGGAAGCTGTTTGCAACTGGCAAAAGCTCCGTAAGCCCTTGTGTTTCCGGCTGTGCGGGCAGCGTCCCTGCCGCCTGCGCTGAAGGCACTTGCTCACCGGAAGGCGTGGCGCTTGCGGCGTTGTAGGCCGCTTGTAAAAGCTCCTGCGCTTGATCGGTAAGGGTGCCATCGGCGTTCAGCAATCCGAATCCTTCGAGAATGCCCAGAATCCCCTGCGCGGGATCGGTGCATTTGCTGACGTTGTTGGTTGTTTGTTCCTGCCCGCCGCCTTGCTGCGGCGTTTCCAAAATGGGCGTCGCCATGAACCATGCGGCCATCAGACCGGATTCGGCGGCATTCTCACTTTCCTTGGAGCCGACCTCCTTCAGATCACCCTCGCTCAAACCCAGGGCTTCAAAAACGGCGTCTTTCACCTTGCCAAAACCCGAAGGGGAGGGGGAAGCCTGTGTACTCTGCACGGGAACGGGCAGTTCGATTTGTGCGTTGAAAACTGCATTTACCATATCGTCACCTCCCTTCCAAAAAATGCAATCATACTATATATCGTAATTTCCGACAGAAAAATTAAAAAAACCGCACAAATTTCTGTGAAAGTTTGCGAGGGATTTTAAAAATAGGCGAGGCGGAATTTCGTACGCCTCGCCAAATAAAGAAGCGGCGCATGTTTTCTCAGTTCCAAAAGAGAAAACAAGGCCGCCTTTTTGCATCTGCTCTTATGGTTTTACCAATGGGCATCCGTCTTTTTCCAGCACGATAAGCGTATTTGGGGCGGTTTCTCGCCAGTCCGGAACATAAAGTGTGGAATTCCAAAAATCCATGCCGCATATTTTTTCGAAAAATACGGGTGGTTTATGCGCGGTCTTTTGCAGGTCGCCTGCAATGGTGGAGATGCGGCCCGTTGTGCTGTCGATGCGGCGGATCGCGTGGTTTTGCGTATCCCCGATGTAAACGGTGCCGTTATCCTCCACAAAGAGCGACCACGGGCCGTCGAAAAAGGCGTCCGCATTTGCGCCAAGCCGTGCAAGGCGCGCATCTCCGCCGTCGCCGCAATGCCCGCCGATGCCATCGCCGCATATCGTTGAAACGGTTCGGGCGCATGGGTCAATTTTTCGAACAGCGTAATTTTTGCTATCCAAAACATAGAGCGTGCCGTGTGGACCCAGGCGAATGTCGTAAATCCAGCGGAACTTGGCTTCGGAAAAAGGAACCGTTTGCATTTGGAAGCCGGGCGTACCGCTGCCAATAATATCAACGAGTGTTCCGTCAAACAAAAAACGCAGGATTTTACAACCGCGTATATCGTTTACCCATATGTTGTCGGCAAAATCGCATACGCAGTTGCCCATATCCACAATGCCGGCGTCGCTTTTTTCAAGAAGCTGTGAAACTTCCATGGAGGAAAGGTCAAGTTTGTAAATCGCATTCTCGTCGGAAATGAGAAGCGCATCGTGCAGATAGGCGCGGCAAACAAATTTAGGGCCCTGCAAGGCGATTGGAAGGTGTAAGGGCGCAAGCGCGGGATCGACCGCGCCGGCTGTCCAAACAAGCCTGTCGTCTTGCACGAGCCCAATAAAATTCCTTTCGTTGTGGAGGAGATAGGACTTGCCGAGACGGTCATGAAAGCCAAACTGCGGCAGGCCATGTACCAAAACGCGGCTGCCAAAATCGATTTCATGTGTAATGCGCCACGCGAATTGTT
>DLFZ01000090.1:12064-17089 GCA_002482435.1 Christensenella sp. UBA7707 | reverse complement strand
AAAGCTTCAACCCGGTGGATTTAGCCAGCGCTTGTCCCACCGTCATTTTGCCGACCGCGTGCGGCCCGAAAAGAATCGCAAGCTTCATGAAAAATCATCTCTCCTTGTCAGCACATGCCAAATAACGTTTCTCGGCGGCACATCGGCTTGAAATTGGTTTTTCAAGCATCCTCTTTCGAAAGGAAAACGAAGCGGTTTTTGCCGCGCTCCTTGGCGTTATAAAGCGCTCTATCCGCGCGGTATACGAGCGTTTGCGCCGTATCCACGTCGCGCGCGGCAGCCGCACCCATGCTGATGCTCGCGCCGTAGCGCGTCAATTCGGCATCCGCTTGAATCCGCTCAAAAAACGCCTGCGCTTTTTTGGCGACCGTTTCCGTATCCGCATGCATAATGCCCGAAAATTCGTCGCCGCCCCAACGGTAAACCGTACCAAGGGATGCGAATTCCTGCGTGGCAAGTTTGCCGATGTACTTCAAAACTTCGTCGCCCAGCACATGCCCGTAGTTGTCGTTGAGTTGCTTGAAGTTATCGATGTCGAACACAAAAATGCAAAGCGGCGTGTTTGGACCCAAGCCCTCCGTTTCCGCTTCGAGATGTTCAGCAAAACTTCTGCGGTTTGGAAGTCCCGTAAGGCTGTCGGTTTTCGCCATAGCGAGGAGCTTCCTTTCGTTGTCGTTCACAAGCCTACCGACAACGATCAGCACCGAAGCTGTAACGGCGAGGTAGATCAAAAAGTCGCGCACAAGCTGCTCGTGGAAGGACTGTACCAGAGAGGAAATATCCTTTCGAACAAGCAGGTACCAGCCGAGGTCGTCCACATAGCGGGAAATGTAATAGCCGCTTGTCGCAACGTCGTTAAAGGAGAAAATTTCTAAGGAGGTCGTGTTGTTGAGGATGCTCTTTTGGTGCAGCAGTACCTCGGGGCGTTCGAACACGTTTTTCTCGTTCACATCCTCCGTCGTTGCGCTTACCTGTACGATGCCCGCAGGGTTAATAAGCTCCGCGGAAAGATTGAATTCGCTGCCGAAGCGTTTGAGCATTTCCTGAAGCTCGCTCAGCTCAAGCCCAACGCCGGTCACACCTAAAAGCGTACCGTTGTCGTCCACGATGCGGCAGTTTACAAAAATGGAAAGGCGGCCTTGGTTGACCTCGTCGGTATCCACGTCCAAAACGTAGGTCTGCCCGCTGCCGGCAAAGTTATAATACCATTGGTCGTGTTCATCGTTGGGGCTTATCACCTTGTTGAGGCCGCCGTAATAATAGTACCGTTGAGAGGCGGCAGATACGAGAAACACGGAATCGTAGCCGTACTTGTCGCGAATGCCGTTGAGATAGTCGAAAAGAAGCTGTTCGTGGTTTGCCTGATCCGCCGCGGGGGCTTCGTTTTTCAGCCATGCCTTAAGAAAACTGTCGTTGGCCATGGTGAGGGACACAAAAATGGGCTTTGTGAGCTCGTTTTGAATGTCAGAATAAATGCCCGATGCGGTAAGCTTTGAAATGTTTTTTACGTCGTCGCGGATGACCTCGCTGTAAGCAGCGTAGCTCGTTATAACCATAGCGGCAAAACCAAGCAGAATAATGCCGCAGATTAGGGCGCTTATGCCAAATTCTTTGCGGTGTTTGTACTTCATAACCCCATACGCCGCCTTTCCACGAGTTACCCGCGCGAAGGAGCGGGTTTTTTGATGAATTTTCAGACAAAATAATACATTTACAATGTAACAGGAGATGTACAATTTGGCAACACCCGCCGCGTTGCTGATGCGCGCGCACCACGGCGCATACAATAGTAGCAGCTTTCAAAAAAGGAGGCGGTTTTATGCGCCTCATCGCGACCGTGCAGGCGAAGCGGCTTCTTTCCTCCGCGCTCATTTTTACGGTTCTTGCGGTGCTTTTTCTCCTAGGGTTTGCACTTTTTCGCCATGATGAAAATGCAAAAGCTGTGTTCTCAACGTGGAACGGAAACGTTTACCAAACCAAAAGCGAGCTTTTGATGGAGGCCATGCGGTACGTAGGCGTATGTTCGCCAGAAGCTGCTGCGTCCCTTTGGGCGGAGGGGCTTAAGCAGCGAAGCGCCGCCCTTCAATATGCCGCTATGAGCGATATGCTCAAGGAGGAATATCAAAAGCGCCTTCAAACCACCGCACCCAACTGGGTCACAGGCATATCAAGCCCGTGGGTGGATAGTTACACGATCGTGAGCATGAAAGAAAGCGGTGCAAACAGCCGCGTCGCGGAGCTTACCTTTGCGCTTTTGAGCTCGGGCTCTCCGGCACAAACCTATAATGCGTCGCTGCTTCTTGCGGAGCAAAACGGGTTTTGGCGCGTAAACGGCATTACGATGGACGAACAGCTTTACCCATACACGGGTTTTTAAGGTGTTTCTTGACCCCAACGGCGAAAACCGCTACGATGGAACAAAAGAAAAAGCAAAGGGGAAAGCTATGGAAAGCGCTCTTCCTTCCGTTTGCCCTTACTGCGGCGGGACCGACATCGGCATCGGTTACCAGCTTGGCGCAGGAGCGCTCTATGCGGACGCGTTTGCCTACCACGCCTCGGGGGAATGCTGTGTCGTAGAGCACCTTTTGTGTAAAAGTTGCGGTGCCATTCTCCGCTCACGCGCCCAAAGGCCCGAGCTTTTTCATTCTTATAACAAAGCGCGGGAGCAGGAACTTAGTGACTACCTGAACGCACACGGCATTCTTCTTTGCAACGAAAGCAAGGACATGCCCTCGCTCGATTCGCTCGGGTATACGATGGAGCACATCGTGGGTCTCATCGAGCGGCATGAGGTCTTTTACTGCATGGTTTATAAAAAGCGCTCAACCTTTTTGAGCGGCCGTGCCTATCGCCTTTTAAAGCGCGCTCGTGCCGAGCATGTTCCCGTAGGCGACGAAAAAACGGTGTTCGACGCGTTCAAGCGGCGCGAGCTTTTGCAAAAAGACGAGCTTCGCGAGGCGACCGGGCTGGAAAAGCCCGCGTTTGAAAAAGCGTTTCACACGCTTCTTGAAAACATGGCGATCACCGCCTATTCCGGCAGGCGCATACGGCACAACTGGTATTCTTATGTGTACTGCACCGCAGAGCTTTGGGAAAAACAGTCAGAAGGGCTTCATACAAACGCCGATCCCAAGGAGGAGCTATTAAGGCTTTTTCTTGGCACGGTGGACGAAAAAAGCATACGCGCGCTGTGGAAATAGCGCATTTCATCTGCTATAATAACGCATACGGTTAAAACAACGTTTTGAAGCGCGTCGAAAGCTTTCGGCAGCGCAAGAAGGATATGGGAGAGCATCATGGACGACAAACATCTTTTGGCAGCCGCTTTGGGCGAAAAACTCGGCATGGAGGCGGATTCCCTTGCGGAATGGTTTGAAACACCGCCCAATGACGAGCTTGGGGACTATGCGTTTCCCTGCTTCCGCCTTTCAAAAACCATGCGCAAAGCGCCAAACCTTATCGCAGCGGAGCTTGTAACTTCGCTTTCTCTGCCCGCGGGCTTTTCGCGCGCGGAAGCGGTCGGCGGCTACGTCAATTTTTTTGTCAACAAGGCGGATTATGCGAAGGCTGTCCTTGAGCGCGTGCTTGAAGCGGGTGAGCGCTACGGCTCCTCCGACGAGGGCGCGCTCAGGAACGTGTGCATCGACTATTCCTCCATCAACATCGCGAAACCGTTCCACATCGGCCACCTTTCCACCACCGNNCCACCGCCATCGGCAACGCCCTGTACCGCATTTATAATTTTTTGGGGTACAAAAGCATCGGCATCAACCACCTGGGTGACTGGGGTACGCAGTTTGGCAAGATGATTGTCGCCTACAAAAAATGGGGCGACAAGGAAACCGTGGAGCGCGAAGGCGTGCGCGGCCTTGTAGAGCTTTATGTGCGCTTCCACAAAGAAGCGGAAGCGGATGAAAGCCTCAACGACGAGGGTCGTGCGTGGTTCCGCAAAATCGAGCTTGGCGACGCGGAAGCGCTTTTGCTTTTCAACTGGTTCAAAGACCTTACCATGCGCGACGTGATGCGCGTTTACGAGCTTCTTGACGTGCAATTCGACAGCTACGCGGGCGAAAGCTTTTATGAAGACAAGATGCAGCCCGTTGTGGAGGAACTTCGCGAGAAGGGGCTTTTGAAGGTGGATCAGGGCGCGAGCATCGTGGACTTGAGTGAATACGATATGCCGCCGTGCATCATTTTGCGCTCCGATGGCGCCACCCTTTACGCCACGCGCGACCTTGCGACCGCCATTTACCGCAAAAACACCTACGACTTTGCAAAGTCCCTGTATGTAGTTGCATACCAGCAGAATCTGCATTTCCGGCAGTTCTTCAAGGTCCTTGAACTCATGGGTAAGGACTGGGTGAAGGACATGGAACATGTGAGCTTTGGCATGGTGAGCTTCGAGGGCGCGTCACTTTCCACGCGCCACGGCAACGTGGTGTATCTGGAGGATGTGCTCAACGCCTCCATCGAGCGCACGCTCGCCATCATCAAGGAAAAAAGCCCCGAAATGGAAAACAAGGAGGCGGTCGCGCGCGATGTGGGTGTGGGCGCTGTGATCTGGTCGGTGCTTTACAACAGCAAAATCAAGGACATCAACTTTACATGGGACAGGGCGCTTAACTTCGACGGCGAAACCGGCCCTTATACCCAATATACCTATGCGCGCTGCTGTTCCGTGCTTAGAAAAGCGGGGGATTATGAAAAGGCCGCGCTTGACTGCGCCGCGCTGACGGATGCTGCCTCCATGGCGCTTCTTCGTGCGCTCGCCGCGTTCCCGGACGCCGTAAAGGCTGCCGCCAACAAAAACGAGCCGTTCCTCGTTTCCCGCGCAGTGATGGACGTTTGCTCGGCGTTCAATAAGTTTTATTACGACAACCGTATTTTGGGTGAGGCGGAAAGCGTGAAAAACGCGCGCCTCGCGCTGTGCGAGGCTGCAAAGGCCGTTATCAAAACGGGGTTATACCTTGTAGGGATCAAGGCGCCGGAGAGGATGTAGCAACTTCAAGCAACTGCCTTACGGCA
>DLFZ01000090.1:0-12038 GCA_002482435.1 Christensenella sp. UBA7707 | reverse complement strand
GCCTAAAACGCTTCGCGTTTCCGCGCGGCATTGCGTGCAAGGAACGAAAGCCTGCAGCTTTCATCCGTTTTGACGCCCATGTCGTCAAAGCCGGAGCAAAGTCAAGGGGTTTCGCCCCTTGACAATCCCCATGATTTCTTTGCAAGAAAAAGAGTCCGGTTTGATGCGCATGTCATCAAACCGGACTTATTTTTATCGTATGATCCATGGAGCCACGTCACACGGTGAAGGCCCACAGGCCAAGTGTCCGAGGCATCTCCCGCCGAGGACCGCGGCGGAGCGCGCCTTTTTGCGGGATTGGATTGAACAAGGTAAGGTGAAAGTTTGAAGAAGCCTGTCTTTTAGCCGATCTTTTCGGGCAGGCTCTTTTTGTTTTCGTCGTATTCTTCCTGCGTAATGGCACCGTTTTCTTTGAGCTTTGCAAGATGTTCAAGCTGCTCCATATATGCCGCAGACTGTGACGGGCTGCTCGTACGGCTAGCGCCGGAGGGTGTATAGTATCCGTTTGGTGAGGGCGATGCTGCAGCATACGTGCCTGTTTCACTCTTTTGTGCGTCGGGCGTGATGTAGCCGCCTTCTTTGTCCTGAAACGCGCCCGTCGCCACAAGGATGATGTCGATAAGCCAACCGATGCCAAGGCATCCGCCCGTCAAAAGCCATACAACGCCCGTGCCGATTTTGTTCACGTAAAAGCGGTGTACGCCAAGAAACCCGAGGAGGATGGAGAACAAAAGCGTCGTCGTGTAATCGCGGTGGGAAACTCTCTTTTCCATAGGTGGCTCCTTTCAAAAATGAAGATTCGTGTTGTTTTGTAAAAGGTTACGGGGCGAATTTCGCCTCGAACCATGCGCTCATGTCTTTGCCCGCCGCCTCGGAAAACGCGGCGATCAGGTCGGTTCCTTTCGCATTTTTGTAGCGGTGCTCTCCCACATAGTTTTGCAGCGCCGCATAAAACGTATCCTCACCCAAGTTGTTGAAAAGGTCGCGCATCACATGCGCGCCGTAGGCGTAAACCACATAGAAATAATCGTTGCCCTGAAGGCTTTTGAGCGGCGCGTCAAGGCGAAGCGCTCTTTGATACGTGGAAAAGCTTTCAAAAGATCTTTGCCATAGCTCGTCGTAAACGGCATCACCTAAGTTAGCACGGCTGAAGGCAAATCCCAAAAATTCCACGAGCGACTCGTCGACCCACGGTTCGTTGAGCTGGTCGCTGCCAACAATGCCGTAAAACCACTGATGCGCTACCTCGTGCGCCACGACCATGGTGGCGTATTCCTCCGTTGAACCGCCAAGAAGCGAGGTGTTGATCATGATAAGCCCGGGGTATTCCATGCCCCCGCTGCCATCAAAATCCACAACGCATAGCCTGTTATAGGGGTAGTCGCAGATTTTATCAGAAAAATATAAAAGTGCGTCTGCGCCGCTTTTTGCGGCAAGCTCCGCCGCTTTTTTGGTAAGCGCAACACCAACTACCTCTATGCCGTTTGCATTTTGTGTAGAAACATACGCATTTTTGTGCAGCGAAAAAGCAAAGTCCCGTACCTCGTATGCGGAGGCGAGCATTGTGGTAACGCCGCTTTGCGTGCGTTGCTCCTCAACGCTTCCCGTGCAGGATACGGTGTAGTTCTGCGGTGCGGCGATCACAACGCGGTAATCGGCGGCTTCGCTGTAAAAGCTATCGCCCGTACTGATGTATTCGTCCATGCGCCATGCGCCATTTTCATATACCGCCGCAATGGGAATGGCATTGCCGAACATCAAACGGTTTTTGCCCACGCCGAAGCGGTCGTTTGTTTTCGGCACCTGTACGGCGTAGCTTATGTAAATTTCTGTGCTCTCGCCGGTTTTAAGTTCGCGTGTGAGCGGAAGCGTAAGGTGCGTACCGTTTTCATCAAGGGTATAGTCGGCATCAAGCCCTGCAACCGTAACCGTTTCAAGCGTGAAGCACTTTGGGCTTACCGCGTTTGGAAAGAGGTTTAATACCACCTCGAAAAGGCTGTCGGGATAGGGGTTTACGTAGGTGAGCCGCAGTTTGCCGAAAAGAAGGTTTTGTTCGGCGTCCACCGTGAGCGAAGCCTCATAAAGGCTCAAGCCGGTTTCAAGCGGTGCTTGCGCGTTTTGCGGTTCTTGAGATGCCGACGGGCTGTTTTCTCCGCTTTGCGGCGATGAATGGGGCGAAGCGTCAACTGCCGCGCTTTGCGTAGGCGCAAGTGACGCGCTTGGCGCAGAGGGGGCGGGGGTTCCTTCAAACGGGCGCAGGAAAAAGAAAACCGCCGCAACTGCGGCCAACAATACCGCCGCCGCGATCAAAAACGCGCGAAGCTGTCTCTTTTTTCTTCCGTGCAGGGTGCCCATGTACCCGTTCCCTTCATCGAATTATGAACAGTATACCACAAATCCCCAACGTATGTATTTTTCTTGTGATGTACTGCCCACGCACCAAAACTTCATGCTATAATTGAAAGGAAAGATGCGGAGGGGATTATGCAGTTTCTGTTCAACCGCGAATCGGCGCTTTTTCTGAGCACGCCCGTTGAAAACCTGTTTCTTCTTGAATATATGCCGCAGGCACCCGAGGGTTACGTGAAGGCGTACCTTTATGGGCTTGCGCTTTGCTACCACCGCGCGCTTAGCGGCGAGGAAATCGGCACAGCGCTTCAAATGAGCGAGCAGGAGCTTGCAAACGCGTTTTTGTATTGGCAAAAACAGGGGTTTGTGAGCGTGGTTTCCGCGCAGCCGCTCATTGTCGAATACAAAAACATCAAGCACGCGCACACCGAGGGCGCAAGTGACAGCGCCATTATCACGCGCCGTTATCAGGGCTTGATTGCAAATATGCAATCGGAGCTTGGCGCGCGCATGCTTACCGGCCCCGAGCTTTCCAAGGTTTACGACTGGCTGGAGGTGTTCGGCTTTACGGAGGATGCGGTACAATTGCTGGTGCGCCATTGCGCCAAGCAAAAGGGAGCGCGTGTGAGCATCAAGTATGTGGATGCCGTGGCCCGTGCATGGGCGGACGACGGCGTACTGACCGCCGAGGCTGCGGAGGAATACCTTGCCCAGTACGACGAGCTCAACGGCGGCGCGCAGCAGTTGTTAAAGCGTTGGCGCGTGGGAAGAAGACCTACCGAGGATGAGCTTGCTCTTTACAAACAATGGACTTCCACTTGGGGGTTTGACGAGGCGGCAATCCTTGCCGCGTGCGCGGAAATGACAGGTGCTGTGAAGCCTTCCTTTAAATATCTCAACGGCATTTTGGAAAACTGGCGTACGGGCGGTACCCTTACCGCGCAGGATGCCGAGCAGCGCATGCGCGCGCGGGCCGCCACGACGGAGCTTGCGCGCATGGTGTTTTCGCGCGCGGGCCTCAAACGCGCCCCTACGGGCGACCAGATCGACCAAATCGAGCGCTGGCATACGGTGTTTCGCATGGACGCGGAGCTTATCCTTTTCGCGGCGGACTGTGCGGCGGATGCCTCTGCGCCTTTTTTGAAAATGCGAAAACTCATTACCCAGTGGCACGAGGAGGGTGTTGCCAACCTTGAAGCCGCAAGAGAGTCGGTAGAGCGCGCCGCGCGTGCGCCCGAGGCAAAACCCGTTCCCCGCGCGCTCGATTACCCGCAGCGCAAGTACAGCGCGGAAGAGCTTGAAAAAATGGGGATCAATCTGCTGGACGAGGAGTAAGCCTGTGGCAAGTTTACGCGAGCTTGAATATGAGTACAAAAAGCTAAGAGAGAAAGCGCAAAGCGAATGTGACGAGCGCGTGCGCGCCGCTTACAAAGCCATTCCACGCCTGATGGAAATCGACGACGAGCGCCGCGCGGCCGCGTTTTCGCTCGGCGAAAGGCTTCGCCATTCAAGCGACCCACAGCGCGACCGAAGTGACGTGCAGGCGCTGATTGACCGCATGAATCAAGAAGAGGCGGCGATTTTAAAGCTGCACGGGCTGGAATGCGACTATTTAAAGCCGCGCTACCGCTGCGCTTTGTGTTCGGATACAGGGTACGTTGGAGAAAGCGAAAAAACCATGTGCCGCTGCCTTATTCAAAGGCTCACGCAAAACCGTTTTGAAACCTCGCACCTCCACCCGCAGGAGCGCTTTGAAACCTTCAGAACCGATGTTTATCCGTCGGAAACGCAAAAAAAGCTTGCATTAAAAGCTAGGCAGAAATGCGAAAGTTATGCGGATGCCTTCCCTGAGAACGATCCGAAAAGCCTGCTCATTACCGGAAACTCCGGCCTCGGCAAGAGCTTTCTTTTAAATTGCATCGCAAACCGCGTGTATGAGCGAGGTCACGGCGTATACAAGCTTACCGCTTATAACCTAATCGAAACCGTGATGAAAGGTATTCGTGGGAACGCCGGCATGCCGGATTTTGTTTCGCCTGAGCTGCTTATCATCGATGACCTTGGCACAGAGCAGATGATCAAAAACATCACCTGCGAAACGCTGTTTTCTGTTATCAATGAGCGACAATCCTCCGGAAAAGCAACACTTATCGCTACCAACCTTTCGCGTGAAAAGCTGATCGACTTTTACGGCGAGCGCCTGTACTCCCGACTTATCGCGCCGCGCCATAGCGCAGCACTAAAGCTCGAGGGCGAAAACTTGCACATTTCGCTGAAATAGGCTGCCGATTCTGGTTCAATCATCCTAACTTACAAAACGGCCCTTCTTGGAGGCCGTTTTAATACTCTCGACAAAGTGGGGGGAGCCAAACCCCTGCGCCTTAAGCGCCATATTTGACTATAACGGTTTTTTCGCGGCAGCGCGGTGGACGCTACGAAACGGACTGTGTTATAGTTTTTACAAGAATACAAAAATAGCGGCAGGCTGATTGCGCTTTGCCGCGAGGAGGAACTTTGCATTCAGAAGACATCGTATTTGCCCGTGGTGACTGGGCGCAGTTCGCACCGTACGCAGCGGAACATTATCTAAACAACAAGATCATCTTAGATTCCTTTTTGGAGGATCATCTTCAAAAGGCAAATCACTACAGAATGGAGTACAGCGGCGAAACTGTGGGCTATTTTGCGATTGCGAATCAGTCAACGCTCGTGTTTTTTCATGTATGCGACGCGTATGCGCGTTTCGGGCAAGCGCTTTTTGCGCGGGCAAAAAGGTATGAAAACGTTACAAACGCAATGGTTCCCACAGGCGACGAGTTCTTTTTAAGCCATGCGGCGGACGCTTTTACGCGGCTGGAAAAACAGGCGTATTTTGCGGTGTATCCTAAACTCGCGCCGCAGGTGCAGCTTTGCCCGCTTACGCTGCGGCTTTTGGACGTTGCGGCCGATGCTGCGCTGCTCAAAAAGGCCGGCGATTTTTTTGATGACGACATTGAAAAAATCAAAGCAGGCGGAGGCGGGCGCATTTATGCCGCCGAGGCGGAGGGGAAAACCGTAGGCTTTGGCATCATGGACCCGAGCGTGCTTGTAAACTATGCGAGCATTGGGATGTACGTGCTTGAGGAACACCGTAGGAAAGGATATGCCGGAAGCATTCTTTCTCGGCTTTCCCAAATGGCGCGCGAGCAAAACCTTCAAGCGGTTTCGGGGTGCTGGTATTACAACCACAACTCAAAAAAAAGCATGGAAAGCGCGGGTGGATACACAAAAACAAGGCTTTTGCGGTTTTATTTTTAGAGTGAGGCAGGAGGGGCAACATGAACACCGACCGCAAGGACATGGAGCGTTATCTTAAAAAGTGGCAGCAGAACCTGCGCCTTCGGGACTGGGACATTCGCCTCAAGATCGTGGAAACCCCTTGGCGAAAAACGGGCGACATCAAAATCGATATGGACGACCGCAATGCCGTGCTTATGATCAACGCCTGCGATCCCAAGCAGACAAACCTTGAGGAGCTGATCCTTCATGAACTGCTACATTTGAAGCTGTGGCCGATGGATCAAATGATCGAAACGCTTCTCAACGGCGTGTATGGTGAGGATGAGGCCGACCCCAAGCGTGAATTTGCCTACACACAGTTTATGACGACGCTCGAATCCACCGTAAACGACCTTGCGAAAAGCTTCTTGGAACAGGGCGGGGAGGAGCGCGAAATCTCCTTCGGACGGCTTGCGGCTGAGGTGATGCGCGAAATCGGCGGGCAGGCGCAGCAGTCCGACAAAGCGCTTTGAGCGGCGGAAGCGGGAGAAACGGCGCAAAGTGATTAAATAATTGAATGTTCAATCAATTAAAATTGCTTAAAACTTCTTCTAAAAGCAATAAACGAGGCACGTGGCAATACACTCCAGCGTGCCTTTTACTTTAAAAAAAGATGTGTGCCGGTCGGCACACGGTCTATTCGAGCAATTCTAGTTCCCTTGCGCGAAGCACCGCATCCATGGCGTTTGTTACTTCGAGCTTTTGGTAGGCGATCTTTGTATGATAGCGGATGGTGTTGATGGATAGGCCGGTTGTAACAACGATTTCGGAATTTCTATAGCCCCTTGCAAGAAGTGTCAGCACATGCTTTTGCTGCTTGGAAAGTCTAACGGGCTTTTGCGCAGCGGAGGCAATCCCCCGGTGTCGCTTCGCCTGTTCGTAGGCCGCAAGGTAAACTTCTTTCAAAAAAGCTCGAGTTGCCGCATCCGGCGCGGCAGCCGCATCCGAATTTTTGATAATGCTCTTCAAAAGAGGCAAAATTGCTTTTCCTTCTTCTGCAAATATTCTGATATAGCCGTAAGGCTGCATGTCTAAAAGCGTTCTTTCAAAAAGTTCCAAAGCCTCCCTTTTGCTACCCGAAAGCCAAAGGATGATAGAGAGAAGCATGTCGGCCTCCGCAACGTCGAGCACTCTTCGATAGCCCGCGCAGAGCTCTCTTAGTTTATTGCAAAGAGCTTTTGCCTTCTCATACTCCCCAAGAACAATGTAGGCTCTTACCGTTGTGGCGTGCATGAAAAGTTTGTAAAACTTTGGAGTGGATTCCACAAAGCAGCATTCAAACCACGCTTTCGCTGCGGCGCGGTCTCCATCTAGGAGTCTGAATTTTGTTTCAGAGGCAGTATAAACGGGAAAAAGGTGCAACAGTCCTTCGGTTTTTAGGAGCAATGCAAGCTCGTTTCTTAAGCGGGCGGCTTCGTCCTCTTTTCCGGTGGCATATAGGCAAGCGGCAACATGCAGCTTCGATAAAAAGGTGAGCTCCGGAGAGCCTGAAACAACGTCGTTCGTAACAAGGCTGAGTGCTTCGCGGATGCGGTTTTGATTGTAAAGAAGCCATGAGCGCATACCCGCTTCCAAAACCGCGTAATGCTCGCCGAAAAGCGGAAAAAATACCGCGCGAAACTCCGAAAAGCTCTCGTCCATGTTCCGTGCATAATGAGAAAAATCCCGGTAGGTTCTTAAAAAATGAGGAAGCCTTTTTAAAAGCATGCGTGGTATGTTCGCTGCGTCGATGTTAAAGGAAGCGAGCGCACAGCGCAGCCTTGTGAACTGTTCCGAAATTGTATACCTGGGGTCGTTCACATAATGAAGAAGCGCGGGCTCCAAAAATGCTCTGTTCATGCCAATGATCTCGCCGATCCTTGCGTACATACGGTCAAGATGGTGAAAAAGCTCCTCTGCCTTTCCAAAGAAAAACGCGCACCATGCACAGCCTACGTACAGGCACGGGTTTTGCTCCAACGCCTTTTGCGGTAGCTTGTTGATGTAGGCGATGGATTGCATATCGGAGCTTGATTCCGCGTTGAGCACCAAAAAATTGCTCAGCGCGTCCGCAATTCCCTGCGGACTGCTGCCTTGAATGTAGTGAAAAAGGGCGCTTTTATAATCTTTCACGCCATTGTAATACAGCGCCGCTTTTTGATGAAGGGCTTGGCGGTTAATCGTCGTATCCTTGGCAAGCTGCTCTCGCAAAAAAACCAGAAATAGGTGATGATACCGGAACTCCCCTTCCCGGCAGCTCAAAAACAGGTTTTCGTTGAGCAATGAGGATAGAATTGCCCGGCTTTCCGGCTGCTCTGTTACGCATAAGCAAAGCTCTTCGTTAAATTTATCTACGATGGCGGTATGCATCATAAAACGTTGAAGCGATTGGTCAAGCCTGTTCCATACCTGAACGCCGAAGTACCTTTGCAATGGGTTTTGCTCGGACATTCCATCGGGGGAAACGCTTCCGTTCATCGCGAGTGCGTTTACCGCGAGGGCCCATCCTTCGGTGGAAGAGCAAGCGGCTTGCGCCTCCTTTGCGGTAAGAACGTGCCCGAAGCTTGCGAAGTGACGCAGGAGCTCCTCGCTGTTAAAAGCGAGGTCGCCGCTTTGAACCAGAGCGATCTGCTCGTTTTTTTGGTATGGAAAGAAGGCCTCCGGCAGTTCGCTGCGGCTTAATATTATCACGGTAAACGAGAGCGGGAGCCTTTTCATCACATAATAAAACGATTTGAGGACTTCTTCGTTTGTAATCAGGTGAAAGTCGTCGAACACAAGCGTGTGTGGGCCGTCCTGCATGCGGATGCGTGTAAGGGCTTCAAGGGTAACCTCTACCGGAGAGGCGGAAAACGCCGAGCTTGTGAACGATTCCGCAAGCACTTCCTCCTGCGTGGCAACGGAGAAAAGCGCGGTTAAAAATACCCGATAAAACGCCGTAGGGGAGTTGTCAAAATGATCGAGGCTGATCCATGCCGAGGTATGATTCGACTTTTTCAGCCATAACAGGGTCGAAAAGGTTTTACCGCTTCCGGCGGGCGCACTTACATAAACGCAGCGTTTGACGCAGGCTTTTTTGTAAACGCTCATAAGCTGCTCTCGCGGCGCGCAAACTTCGGGGAGGTCAACCGGAATGAACTGTGCTGTTTTTGGGCGGTGCGGAGGCATGGAACTCCTCCTTAATGAAGTGCTGTTTCTACCAATATACTACATTGTCGTTCCAATTCCAATCCTTCCGAAAGCCGCCTCTTGCTTCGTACCTACCACAGCGCCACCGTTTTTTCAAAAAACCCCACATCGATGTGGTTGCAAAAGCGCTTTTGTGGCGCTACATTGAAACTTATGATACTTGTCAGGAGGAAATGTTATGAAAAAAATCGTAGTGCTGATGCTTGCGTGCGCCATGCTTCTTTCCTTTGCCGGCTGCGGCATCAAGGAAAAAGCGGAGCAAATGGCCGCGGAAGGGTTTGTGGAAGGAATTCTTGAGCAAAACGGCGCGGCGGATGTGGACATCGACGGGGATACAATGACCATTGAGGGTGAGGATGGCAGCACGGTTACCTTCGGCTCAGAATGGCCGGATTCCGAGCTTGGGAAAAGCATTCCCGAATTTACGAAGGGCAAAATTGACGGTTCCGTGGTAACGGAGGAGTCCCTTATGATCACCATTGTTGAGGTCAGCCAGGAGGATGCCGTTGCGTACATCGAGGAGAACAAGCCCAACTTCCCGCTTGAAAACAGCGAAATGAACATCGAAGGTATGATTTCTTGGGGCGGCGAAAACGACGCTGGGTTCAAGCTCACGCTTACCCATCAGGATGAAACCTTCAGCATTGTACTGGTCAAAGCGGACGAATAACTATAAAAAGTAGGCAGCTTATAAAAACACGGGAATTCTGGCAAAGCGGCCTAATCAGCGCGGAGGAACTTGCGGCCCTTTGGAAATACGAAGGAGCAATTCCGCGAGGAACAAGACCATTGCCGCCCACATTGCCGATGCGCTTTCTTTTGTGGATGTGGAGCTTTCCTAAAAAGCTGCGAGCGGAAAACGAAATGCCGCTACAGCCACCGGCGAAAAATTCCGTTTCAAATAGGCAAACAACAAAAAGGCAGCCTTCCGTGTGAAGGCTGCCTTTGCGCAATAAAGAACTGCCTGTGGGCCCTCGCAGGCGATTCTCGTAAACCTCAAAAAAGCGGCGCAAGCCGCTTTCTTAAGAAACTGGGTGCTGGGATGGGGATAAGCTCATGCCGACGCCCTGGTTTGCGGATAACCGCCCCGCCTTTTGCAATCGACTCGAAAACAAGCGGCAGGTCACTTTGGTGAACGGGTATCGTCCTTGTTGCGCATGTACTGCTGACGCTTGGGTGACATGCGCTTGCTGAACAGCAGCGTTCGAACAAAGTCATAAAAGTTAAATGGCGCCCACGGGGCAAGGTAGGGGGTACCAAAAGCATCGATTGACACAATGATCGACAAGATCAGGGTGATTGCCAGCGCAAAGCCGTAAAAGCCCAAGAAGCCCGTCGCGATGATCACCAGAAATTTAAGGATGCGGAGCGGGTGCGCGATTGTGACATCCGGTATGGCAAAGGTTGCAAGGAAAGCGATCGAGGCTAAAATTAAAAGCAGCGGTGAATATATGCCGGAGGTGGATGCCGCCTGCCCGATGATGATTGCGCCCACGATCGCGATTGCCGAGCCGATTTTAATGGGTACGCGCAACAGTGCCTCGCGCATCANNACCGCAATGAAGGCGGAAAACGGTGCGCGAGCGCGCATTTGGGCAAATGTAACAATGTACGACGCAGGCATCACGTCGTGGTGAAACTCCGCGAACGCGATGTAAAAAGACGTGAGCGTGATGGAGAGGAATACTGCCGCATACCGGATGATGCGCATGAACATGCCAAAAAATTTGTTGTTGTAGCGGTCGTCGCAGGAATATAAAAATTCCGCAAACACCATAGGCGCGCGAAGCGCCGTGTTGCTGCCGTCTACCAAGATAACAACCTTGCCTTCAAGCAGCACCTCCACCGCCATGTCCGAGCGCTCAATGATGCCCATGCGCGGGAAAAGGATATTTTTGGGCTTATGCAGAAAAGCTTGCAACTCACCCGACTCGTAAACACCGTCTGTTTGGATGTTGTCGATGCAGTTGCTGATCTCTTCTATCAGTTTAGGGTTTGCAATGTCTTCAATGTACACAATTGCAACGGTGCTTTTGGTTCTCGCGCCAACCTGCTTTTTTTCAATGCGCAGGTTTCCGTCCTTTAAGCGGTAGCGTATCAAGGAAAGGTTTGTTTCAAGCTCCTCTACAAAGGCATCCCTTGGGCCGCGCAGAGCATACATGAGCTCCGGCGGCGAGATCCGCCGCTTTTCCACCTTACGAAGCCCAATTACAAGGTATTCCTTGTCAGTCGTAAGCAACACGATCGTGTTCCCGTTGAGGATTTCGGCTTCCACTTCGCTTAGGTTGCTCGCTAGGCGGCACTGGTCTGCAAACAGCAGGTTATTTGCCGCAAACTCAGCGGTAACGGCCTTTTTGCGCTCGGCGCAATAATCCTGAAGCGGTTTGATGATCATATGAGAGATCGCCTGACGGTCTACCAGCTGGCCGATGTAACAGATATATGCCGTCCCCCCAAGGTACGGGATCTCCCGAACCATGACATCAAGCTTTTTTTCAGTCAGCTCATTTACGAGCTTTTCTACATGAAAGGCGGTTTTCATTGCGATTCTCCCCTTAGCGCTCTTGAACGTAGTCGTAAGCGTCGTTGTCTTTGACTTGAACATCAATGTTGAAAGCGAATTCCGAATCCCTAAATGCGGCGGCCCAATCAAGCTGTTCATACACATCCGGATATTTGATGCGGAAGGGCTCGCTAAAGGAGAGATAATCGCATCCGCAATCCAACGATGTGCGGATGGCTTCGGTTACATTTTCTCGCAGCTGGTTGAGAAGCTCTGCCTGAATTGCGCTTTTTGTCTGTTTAGAAATCGGTGCACCTGAAGATTGGTACAGCATTTCGGCGGAAAAATCCAAATCGATCACATAGCTTGCTTTGACGCCATCCCACGTGACAGCAATATTCTCATGCTCCAGCGTAGCTTCTAGGGTATAATCGACCTGATCCACCTTTACAACATAAAGAAACATCGGCGTTGCCTTTTCTCCGATCTGAATTAGATAGAGTATGCCTAGGGATTTTTCTTGCGGAATGAACATTTTCCGCTGNNCCGCCGTCAAACACAGAATAACCCAAGAAGGCAAAATTCCCATTCTTTACGCCAAGCGTGGACAGAAGGAACGCTTTGTTATGCGAGTTTAATTTCTGCAAAACGTCCGTCAAGGACATGTGAAAGGTGGAGCCTTGCTCCTGCAGGGTTTGCA
>DLFZ01000251.1:7051-19710 GCA_002482435.1 Christensenella sp. UBA7707 | reverse complement strand
ATGGCGCGCCATACGCTTTTGTGACCGTGTTCGGATTGGCGGGTTATGCTTATGTCAACCGGAACGGGCTTAGCTGCTCTCAAAAAAGCCGCCGCCCGTACCCGCTAACGAAGCGTTGCAAGCATAACTTCGGCTTCCTTTTTGAGCTGGGCGCTTTTCATCGCCAAAAGAATGACCTTGAGCGCCTGATGCAGCCTTGCCGTTGCCCCGGGAATTTTCTCAATGTAATCGCCCGTGCAGGATAAAATAGTTTGTTCAACATCCGCCTTTGATTCCGAGCCGCCGCACACATAAAGGATGCGGCAGATATAATCGTAAAGAACGGATTCGGGCACGATATCATCCGCGCGGTCGTACACGCTGCCGTTGATGTACCCAAGCAAAAACGCGATTTTCTCAAGCTGCAGCACGTCGCGCAGCATGTTGATGATGAGGATGCGCGCCACCTGATCGATGTTGTAGCGCTTCCCCTCCGGCGGCGAAACCCAGCCGCGTTTGACCCAGTTTTGAAGCGCAGGCGTATCGAGCCCTGTTAGCTCGCGCACCTGAGAGAGCATAAGCCCTGAGGTCACGGCAAAAATGCCGTTGAGAAACCCCTCTCCGCCGGGCCCTGAGCTTTTCTCGGTCGGTACGACCGTTCCGGGAATGTTCATTGCGCTTTCCATCCTTTTCCGTTTCTGTAAGTTAAAGATATCACAAGTTCACGTGAATGTCAATAACATTCTTTAGATTATTTTATGTCTTCGTTTGAATTTTGTAGAGCAAAACGGCCTGCACAAATCCCCGTTTGGGGTATGCAGGCCAAATCGTACATATTTTCACTGTGAGGAGCGGAAAGCCTAGTGCGTCAGACGGCGCTTCTGTCAGCCGTGTCTTTCGTATAATACTGTGCTTGTGCAAACCACAGCGCCTTGTACATGCCACTATCCTCGCTTAAAAGCGCCTCGTGCGCTCCCTTTTGCACCACTGTTCCACCGTCGAATACGGCGATCTCGTCGCAAAAACGGCAGGAGGACAACCGATGGCTGATGAAAATCGCCGTCTTATCGCAAATGATCTCATTGAGCTTGGTGTAAATTTCGTATTCCGCCACGGGGTCAAGCGCGGCAGTCGGTTCATCCATGATGATAAATGGCGCGTCCTTATATAACGCGCGGGCGATGGCGATCTTTTGCCCTTCTCCGCCTGAAATTTCAACACCCTGCTCATCAAAATCCTTATAGAGGCAGGTATCTACCCCCAAAGGCATTTCCTTAAGGCGCTCGTCAAGTCCGGCCTTTTTCAGACATTCTTCCACACGCGCTCTGTTAGGATCGGCCGAGGCCGCTACATTTTGACCAACCGGAAACGCGAATAGCTTAAAATCCTGAAAAATTACGGAGAAAACGGAAAGATATTCCGTATAATTGTACTTTTTGATGTCGATGCCATTTAAAAGAATTTCCCCTTCCGTAGGGTCGTATAAGCGGCACAGAAGCTTGATGAATGTGGTTTTTCCGCTGCCGTTTCTTCCCACCACCGCAAGGCGTTCACCCACGCGAAATTTCATGGAAACATGGCGCAGCGCCCATGTTTCGGCTCCCGGATAGCGGAACGAAACATCCCGAAACTCGATTTCGTATTTGCGATCAGCGCGTTTTTCCACGGTAAGGCTGCCCTGATACATGGTGTTTGGAATGTCCAGAAATTCATAGGTTGTGCGAAGAAACGCCGCGTTGACGCGCATTTCGCCGAGTGTTGAGAAAAACGAGGCAACCCCGCCCGATAACAGCGTGATCGCGCCGACATACTGCGTTACCGCGCCAATGCCAAAGGCACCGCCCCACGCCTTGAGGCACACGAATATATAAACAAGGCCCGTAAACGCATAGGAAACCGCCGCGGAAGTGGCGCTGTACATTCCGATCGGCCCGTGCGCCAGCTTTGCGATGTCGCTCTTCACACCAAAAAGGTTTTGGCTGAGAAAGCTTTTTTGGCACAGGATATCCTGCCGATAAACGCGGGTGTCGAGCGCGCGCCGCCTGTCGCAGGCCGCAAACCCATAAAAACCGAATTTCCGGTTCCCCTCCTTCGCCTTATCGGCATAGGAAGCCCAGTAGATGCTGCCCGCATTTGAAAGCGCCGGAACGAGGAGCGTTGCCGCGAGCAAAACAGCGACGCTCAGCGCTGCGGATAAGGGGCTGTTAAGCACCATGAGCGGGCCCGATGGAACGCTTAGGGTAAACAGGGAAGCGGTGAGCGCAACGGAGCCGCCGATTTGAAAAAGCGCCGTAAGGAGTGCTTCAAACTGGCGCATAGGCATCCGAATACCCCAGCCAAACCACTGATCGTTTTGGCGAATTTGAGAGAGCAGCTCGTGCGTGCGCGGCGCATCGAGCGCGCAAAAATCCAACGAGAGGAGCTTTTCGGAATAGAGCTTATCGTCCTTGCTGAACCAGCCTGTACGCTCGTGGTTTTTCCACCGTTCGAGCGCGGCCTTTCCCAACGACATTGCGGCGGTGATGAGAAGCGTTGCAAGCACCAATTGCAGCAACACCTCGGGTCGCCGCGCTGCAGCAAGCTCGTCGATGATTTTTGCGGAAAAGTACAGACCCACATAGGGCAAAAACGTGCTCACAAGTGTATAGGCCGTTGCAGAAAGAAACATCGCGGGGTACAACTTCCACCACAACTTAAGCGTTCTCACGTTTAAGCCAAAAGCCTCATGCAGGGGCACCTTGGCCGTTTCAGTTTTCTTCTTCATACGCCATGCTCCCTTCCCTGTAATAACGGCTTTGCAGCTCATAGAGCTTTGCGTACGCGCCGTTTGCGCTTACAAGCGCGTCGTGCGTACCCTCCTCGGCAATTCCGCAGCCTTCCAAATACAGGATGCGACCGCAAAAGCGGGTGGAAGCAAGCCGGTGCGAAATGAACACCGAGGTTTTTCCTTCCGAAAGAGCGCCGTACTTCTGGTAAAGATCACTTTCGGCAATGGGGTCGAGCGCGGCGGTCGGCTCGTCGAGCACAAGGAAAGGTGCGTCCTTATATAACGCTCTGGCGAGCATCAACCGTTGAAGCTCGCCGCCCGAAAACTCCGGCGCATCCTCGTACACCTCGCGGCATAGTTTGGTTGCAAGGCCATGGGGCAGGCTCTGCGCCTTTTCTAAAAGCCCCGCGTTTTCAAGGCATGTAACAACGCGCTCCATATCTACGTTTTCCGCCGTCTGTGCCACGTTGACGGCGACCGTTTCCGCCAGCAGAAAAAACTCCTGAAATACCGCGGAAAAGTGCGCGTAATAATCGCGCCGGTTGTAGACTTTGATGTTTTTTCCGTCTAGCAGCACCTCGCCCCCGGTCGGGTCGTAAAAGCCGCAGATCAGCTTGACGAGGGTTGTTTTCCCCGCGCCGTTAAGACCCACCACTGCAACCTTTTCGCCCGGTTTAAGCACGAGGTTAATGTTCGTAAGAGCATCGCTCTTCGCGCCCGGATAGCGGAAGGAAACGTTCTTCAACTCGATCGTGCCGGGTGCGTTCCCCTCAAGCGCAAGCGGCTCTCCTTTTTCAAACGCAAAGCGCTCGTCATAACCCAAAAATTCTAGCAGGCTTGAAAGCTCCAGGCTTTGCTTGTTGAGTGTGGAAAGCGAGGAAAGAACGCCCTCCACCCATGCGGAAAACCCGCCAACCGCCGCAAAATATAAAAGAAACTGTGAGGCACTCAATCCTTTTTGCAGCACGAGGGAAATCAAATACGCATAGGCAACCCCGTTTCTTAAAAAGGTAAGCACAACGTCTGCTACGCTTGACCACAGGTACACGCGCTCGCCCCGCGCCTTAAAAGCGCGGTACAGCCGCAGCGTACTGCCGTAAATATCCTCAAGCCAGCCTCGCATGCCGAAAATGCGAACGTCCTTTCCGAACGCGGCCGCGCCGGATCTATTGCTCACATACGACATTTTTTGCGCATACGACGCTTCCTCCTCGCGATGGTCATACGTCCAGCGGTCGGCGCGCTTCCTAAAAAAATATCCCGCAAGCCCGGTCGCTAATGTAACAAGAAGGATCATTGGGTCAAGGGGCAGCAAGAACGCAAAGTACAGCAAAAGCCCTACGAGGTTTTTGAAAAGCTCCACAAGGGTGCTCCAAATCGCCTCGCCAGCATCGTCGTTTCCACCCACCGTGCCGTGCGATTTTTCGAGCAGCTTCAAAAAGCCTTGCTCCTCCACGTTGGGGTAGGAGGTCATCGCCACCTTGTCGTAAATTTTCGCCACAAGCTGGCAGCGCACACCTACACGCCCAAACAGCGTGTTTTGACGAATGTACGCGTCGATCGCGCCCACAAGCGCCAGCGCCAGCGCAAATTTTAAAATGGTACCGAGCAGCACGTTAAGCGGCGCTGACGCTTCTAAGGTTTTTAGCACCTGCGGCGCAAAAAAAAGGCCAAGCACCTGCGTTGCAACGCCCAGCACCACCTGCGCAAGACACAAAAAGAGCACACTCCTTTGCGTGCGCCACGCAAGCCCCGCCATATAGGCGGAGTTGCTCGCCATGCCGTACTTCGGCTTTGGCCGGTTTTGCTTTTTTGCTTTTACAGCTTCCATACAATCACCCCTTCCACGCCATTTTACCGTTTCTTCCGGGAGGACGGCGCAATTTGGTGATGAATTGCCGCAACTGGGTGACGAAACGCTACTGCGGTAAAAGAAGCTCGGTTGTAAACGCCCCGTCCTCGCTGTTGCGGCTCAAATACCCACCATAACGCTCCACGATGTTGTCGATGCGCATAAGCCCAAACCCGTGTCCTTCCCCCTTCGTGGTGTGGAAGCGCCCGTTTTGCTTTTGCCTTTTTTTCGCCGCAGTCGCGTTGGTGACGGATATGTAAAGCTGGGTATTTTTCATATCCATATAGATGCGGATAAACCGCTGCTCTTCAGGCAAGGCAAGACTCGCCTCAATGGCGTTGTCGAACAGGTTGCCGATCACGGCGCAAAGATCAAGCTCCGAAACCTTGAGTGCAACAGGGATGTTCGCGTCGGCGATTACCGTAATATGTTTTGCGCGCGCGAGGGAAATTTTGCTGTTCAAAATAGCATCTGCCATTCTGTTTCCCGTTTTGATGGCCGTATCCACCGTTTTCAAATCCGTATCCAACTCGTCAAGGTAGCGGCGTAGCGCCTCCACATCGTTTTGCGCCGCATAGCTTTTCATGGCCTGGATGTGATTGCGGTAATCGTGCCGCCAGCCTCGCATTTGGTTGTACATGTTTTCAACTTCAGAATAGTGGGTTTTGATCAGGTCGTTCTGATAAGCCGCAATGCGCTTGTCGACCCATTTGGAAAAAAGGCTCATACTTCCCCCCTAGAAATGGCGGATCATGGCGCGGTTGAGCGCCTCGTACATTCCGCGCGGAAGCGGTATTACCGTGTCGTCCGACAGGAGAACCTCTGGTTTTGTGATTTTTCGAATGTAGGAAAGGTTCACAACAAACGACCTGCCCGTGCGGAAAAAGCCGCTGTCCAATTCCTTTTCAAGCTCACCGAGCGTCTTTTTTACCACATATTCCTGCCCGGCGTAGATCGTAACGTAGTTTTGCCGCACCTCAAGATAGCGGATTTCGCGAAGCGGAAGCCGTACGGCCTCCCCGTGCGCATCAAAAAACAGTGCGCGTTCGCTCCTTATAAGCTTTTGTACGGCGCGGTCGAGTACTGCCATCAGCTTTTCCCCGGAAACGGGTTTCACTAAATAATGTAACGCCTCCACATCGTACCCATCCGAGAGGTAGTCCGAATACCCTGTAACAAAAACAATCTGAAGCTCCTTGTTTTTCCGGCGCACGGTTTTTGCAAGCTCCACACCGCTCGTCTTCCCCATTTCCACGTCAAGAAGCAGGATGTGCCAAAGTTTATCTTCCGCATAAGCAAACAAAAATGCCTCCGCGGAAGGAAAGGTTTTCAGTTCAACCGCGACATTTGATTTTTGCGCCCATGTTTTCACGATGCCGCAAAGGTAGTTTGCGTCCGCGCTCACGTCGTCACAGATTGCAATGCGATACTTCATGCCACGCCCCCACGATGTGCCTTTTCGTGTAGATTTCCGTTTATCTTCATTGAAACAACATTTTACGCATTTCGTCAAGCCTAAAACATCAAAAGCGGGACTTGGCAAAAGCCAAGACCCGCTTTGCTAAACACGACTTAATTCTTATCAGAGCTTGAGGATTGCCACCGCCACAAAGTAGACGATGAACAGCACGGCAAACAGGTAAAGCAGCGGGTGAACTTCTTTGGCCTTGCCCCGGCAGATCTTGGCAAGCACGTAGAAAATGAAGCCGGCTGCGATACCGTTGGAGATGCTGTAACTAAACGGCATGATGATAACGGTCATGAACGCAGGAAGCGCCTCTTCAAACTCGGTCCACTCGATATCCTTGAGCGACTCCGCCATCAGTACGCCCACGATGATGAGTGCCGGCGCGGTCGCCGCGGTGGTTACAATACCCGCGACGGGAGCAAGGAACAGGCACAGCGCAAACATAACCGCCGTAATAACGGAAGTCAAACCGGTTTTGCCGCCCACGCTGATACCGGACGCAGACTCCACGTAGGTGGTGGTGTTGCTGGTACCGACCAAAGCACCGATGGAGGTCGCTATGGAGTCCGCAAAGAGCGCCTTATCCATTTTGGACTTGAATCCTTTGCCGGAGAACAGCGCGTTTTCATCCTTTTCGTCGAAGATGCCCGCCTTGCGGCCCGTGCCGATAAACGTGCCGATGGTATCAAACGTATCGGTAAGGGAGAAGGCAAACACCGTAACGATTACGATGATGATCTTGGCCGGGTCGGCTAACAAACCGCCGAAATCGAGCTGGAACGCGGTTTTGGAAATATCGGTGACCTGCATGGCCATAGACGGGTCATAAGTGGTGACCTTGAGAGGGATGCCGACGAGGGTAGTCGCTACGATACCAATGAGAATCGCGCCCTTTACCCTGAGGACCATTAGAATTGCGGTAATCGCGAGGCCGATGATCGCCATGAGCGCGGTGGGGTTGCTGAAATTGACCAACGCCGGAATCGCGCCGCCGTTGGATACGATGGTGCCGCCGGCGAGAGCGGGATCATTGACGATGTTCCAGGGATCAACGGTAAATTTGAGGATGTTGGCATCTTTCAGGCCGATGTAAGCGATGAATAGACCGATACCGGCGCCGATGGCAAGTTGCAGCGTGCGGGGAATGGATTTGATGATGGCCTTGCGGACATTGGTCACGGTGATGATGATGTTGATGACACCGCAGATGAACACCATGGCCAGCGCCTGTTGCCAGGAGAAGCCGAGGCCGAAGCAAACCGTATACGTAAAAAATGCGTTCAATCCCATACCGGGAGCCAACGCATACGGAACGTTTGCCACAAGGCCCATGATCAACGTGCCGATTACGGTGGCAACAATGGTGGCGACAAAGATGCCGCCCTTGTCAAAACCGGGCACAGAGCTCAAAATGGCCGGGTTGACGAAGATGATGTACGCCATGGTGAAGAATGTGGTGATGCCCGCAATGATTTCCGTGCGGATGTTGGTGCCGTTTTCCTTCAGCTTGAACATAGTACTCCTCCCATTTTTTCGTTTTTTTGGGGTGACCTGTGGCAAATCAAACCGAAGACCAAGTAAAATAAAAGTCCGAAACTCCCCCGGTTCGATTTACAGGTTCATTCTATCGATTCATGAACACTATGTCAACATTAGTTAATTTTATATCCGTATCCGCGCAGCTTATTTTCTTCAAAAATCGCCGTATTTAGGGTGATTTTTCAATTTTTCGGCAAAAGTTGCATCACTTGCGCGCACACATTTTCGCCACAATTGCTTCGAGTTGCACATATACAACAATGGGCGGCCGGTTTTCCCGGACGCCCATTGAATCTCGCTTTGAAAAGCGAAAGTTATTCTTTCTTCTTACCGATGCTCAAAATGAGGTTGAGCACGATGCCAAAGGCCGCCGCGGTGGCGATGGCAGGCAGGTTCGCGCCGAATGCGGGGATCATGCCGCCCGCGAAGGCATAAGTGCCGCCAAGACCGATCACGAGGATGGTCGCGATTACAGCAAGGTTACGCGCGTCAAACATATCAACCTTGCGGTTGATCATGATGGCGATGCCCTGTGCGCCGATGACGCCAAACAGGTAAATGCACGCACCGTTAATGACCGGTGATGGGATGGAGTACACTGCCGCCGCGACCGGACGCACGAAGGAGATCAAGATCGCGAGGATCGCCGCCGCGCCGAGCACCCAAACCGAGAAGTTGCGGGTGATCGCCATGGTAGAAAGGTTTTCGCCATAGTTGGTGCCCGCCGGGCCGCCAAAGACGGAGGCCACGATGTCGCCAATACCGTCGCCGATGAGGTTGGAGCCGAGGCGGTTTGCGATGTCGTACTTGGGCTTGCCCTTCTTTGCCGCGAGATCGTTTACGTAGATGTCAAGCTGGAACAGATGCGCAGTGGATTCCGGTATGGTTGCGATTGCAATCGGCATAATGGCAAGCACCGCTGGCCAGCTGATGGTGGGAAGCGTAAATTGGGGAACCTGAATAAGGCTGCCTTCCGTGATGGCCTTAAAGTCCACAAGCCCGAGCGGGATGCTGACGACATAGCCCACCACGATGCCAAGGAGAATGGGGAGCTGCCCCCATACACCCTTGAGGTAAACCGAGNNTGTCCCCATACGCCCTTGAGGTAAACAGAGAACAATATGGTCGCAAGAAGCGTTACAAGCGCCGCGATCCATGCGTTTGCGTCGCCCGCTACGCCGCTTATGGGATTGGTGGCGGCGCTCATCATGGCCGTACCTGCAAGCGACAGGCCGATGACGATGGCGATGCTGCCCGTTACGGAGGGCGGCAGAACTTTTTCAATGCTTTCAAGGCCGAAGCGGCTTACGATCGCACCGGCGGCGATGGAAACAAGGCCGGAGCAGATGATGCCGAACTGCGCCTGTGAAATGAGCTCCGGCGCGGCGGGTACACCATAAGTGGCTTGCGTGATGCCGACGATGGCGGCGATGTAGGAGAAGCTGGAACCGTAGTAAAGAGGGATTNNGCGGGTTACGAGGATGAAGCAAAGGGTCGCAAAGCCGCTTGCGAAAATGGTGGTGGCCACGTCGAAGCCCGTGAGGAGCGCAACCGTTACCGTTGCGGGGAACATGACGAGAATCTGCTGTAGCGCAAACAGAATCAATTTCCCAAACGGCGGCCGCTCATCCGGCAGGTACCCTGTTACTTTTTTGACTTCCATGTGTTGTTTCTCCTTTCATCTTTGGCACTACCAAGAAAGTAAAAAAACAGCACGCCCTTTTAATGACGTGCCGTTGCAAACAATGAGGAAATAAAAAGCCTTTTAAAAACAAAGCCGGCGGTAAAATGAAACGAAGAAGGTATTTTGAACACCGTGTTTTTCCTCTTCGCATTCCGCATGTTTTTCACCTGCCGCATTTTTTCTGCTAATTGTACCATAGCTTTATGGGTTGCACAATATGTTCCTTTAAGAAACTTTTTGCCATATTTTTTGTGTTTTTCGTATTCTTATTACGGCAAAACTTCTTAAAATCCCACCGTGGCTTTTCTATGCGCCGAGTCCGCTTTCTCGCGCGTAGTGAAATACAAACTGCTGAAGGATGCCGCTTACGGGCCCTAGCTTTTCGATCGCACCTTCAAGTTCGCGCTTTGTAGGCTCTTCCCCATCGAAAAACAGCTCGCGGACAGCGCGTTTCATCCACACATCCATCGGAAAGGCGTTTGCATGCCCCAAAGAAAACAGCAGCACGCAGTCCGCCACTTTTGCACCCACACCCGCAAAGGTGCAAAGCTCTTTTCGCGCCTCTGTAAGCGGCAGGTTTCGAAGCGCCGCAAGATCGTAGCCATCGGCCACTTTTTTTGCGCTTTGTTTGATGAACGGCGCTCGGTAGCCCGCACCGAGTTCGCGAAGCGTTTCTTCCGGAAGATCTGCAAGCGCCTGCGGCGTCGGAAAGCGGTGGTAGGTATAGACATCGTCCGTCACAAGCTCGCCTACCGATTCGCACAAACCCGCTACGATTTTTTGGATGCGCTTTACGTTGTTGTTGGCGGAGATGATGAAAGAGATCAGCGTTTCAAAGGGGTCTTGGTTAAAAATTCGTATACCGGAGGCACTACTTAGGCATGCACGAAGCCGTTCGTCACGTTCAAGTTGAAGCTCAATTGAGCCGTAATCCCGTTCCATATCAAAGTAGCGCACAAATTGGAGAATTTCCTCCTTTGCGCAGGGAAACACCTTGAGCGAATTCCCATTTTGCGTAAGCCGCACGCCGCGCCCGTTCACCACGCCGAAATAGCCGCCCTCTTCTTCTTGGAAGCGGAACGCCTGCCCGCACGCGCAGGAGCGCTTGAGGCTGAACGGCGAGGATGGCGTTAGGGTAAGACAACCAAATTCATGCGATACCTGAAGCATGCGATCCCCTTTTCAATTTCTAAAAAAAACCCGTTCCTTGACGGAACGGGTTTGATTTTTTGAAAACAGCTTAGTTGGCCGCAGCTTCTTCAGCGTAAACGCTGACCTGCCTGCGGTTGTGATGCTTGATTTCAAAGCGAACCACGCCGTCGATTTTAGCAAAAAGCGTATCATCCTTCCCGATGCCAACGTTAAGGCCGGGATGGAAATGCGTACCGCGCTGCCTCACGAGGATGTTGCCGGCGAGCACGAACTGACCGTCCGCGCGCTTGGGCCCAAGACGCTTGGACTCGCTGTCACGGCCGTTGCGGGAGCTGCCTACGCCCTTTTTGTGTGCGAACAGCTGCAGATTGATGTGCATCATTGTGCGAAACCTCCTTTTCTACCAGCTTGAGGTATGTTCCGTAAGTATCGGCGATGGAGCCAAGCCCCAATCGCAGCGTTTGAAATAGTATTTGCGCTTCCCGGCGGCTGTTTTCATCAAGGCCGCTCTCCAACATAAAGTAGAGGCGCGCTTGTTTGATTTCGACCGCGGACGGAAGCTTTAAAACCTCGGTCAAGCCGATTACTGCGGTTTGCGTGAGCGCGGATACGGCACTGCATACGATGTCGGAGCCTTCCTCGGCATAACCCGTATGCCCCGTAACCTCAAACCCCACAAATTCCCCGCCGCTTACATAAAACCTGACCGTCGTCATATGCGTTACCCGATGGTGTTGATTTTAACCTTGGTATACGGCTGACGATGACCCTGCTTTTTACGGAAATTCTTCTTGGGCTTATACTTGAATACGACAACCTTTTTGCCCTTGCCATGTTCAAGCACTTCAGCCTTCGCCTTCACGCCTTCGACGACGGGCGTACCAACTACGACCTTTTCGCCGCCAAGCATCAAAACCTCAAAAGAAACTTCAGCACCGATTTCGGCTTCCAGTTTCTCGACGAGAATTTCGTCACCTGCCTCGACCTTGTACTGCTTGCCTCCCGTACGGATGATAGCGTACATGTCCTGCACCTCCTGTTACCAGTCTCGCCTGCGCAACGGCGGCGTAAAACCGCACTTTAAAAAGCCGTCGCAGAGCGGCTCACCAAAGCATTTTAGCATTTCACAGCCGTGCTGTCAACGAAGAACTTGCCAAAACATCGGCTTTTTTTCATGCGCGCGGGCAATGTGCGGTCCATGTTACCGCATCGAAACGCCGCAAAGCATGCTCACCATCCTACACGAAGTACAAGCTGTTTGCAACAGTTCTTTGTGTTTTTTAGGCAACCGACAAACTTTTCCCTGCGCGGCTCTGCACAGGAGGGCGTCATAAGTTGCGCTTTGAGACCACACTTTTTTAAATCACGCGCCGCAAACCCAGTTTTTTGTTTATAATAATATAAGGAAGACAAGCGTTAAAAACATGATTGGCGGTGTTGCGAAATGAAGCTTACGGTTTTGGGAAAATACGGGCCCTTCCCCGCGCCGGGGGGCGCGTGCTCCGGCTATCTTTTGGAAAGCGGCGGCATTTCTCTGGCGCTTGACCTTGGCAGCGGCACCCTCGGAAGGCTTTTAAGCCTCAAGCCTACGCTCGACGTAAGCGCAATTCTCTTGTCGCATCTGCACAGCGACCATATTTCCGATATGTTTGTGCTGCGCTACGCGCTCCAACAGCTTGAGGCACGCGGCATGCGAAAAACATCGCTCGTTTCGGTCGCCATGCCCAACGAGCCTGCGGCGGAGTTCAACGCGCTTTCCGCCTCCGGGGTTTACGACATCCACCAAATTTACGACGGTATGCGGCTGCGCTTTGACGACATGCTCATTGCCTTCCACCGCTCGCTTCACCCGGTACCCACCTACAGCATTGAAATTTCCCACCACGGCAAGCGCTTTGTTTATACGGGTGACACAGGATACCGCGAGGAGCTTTTGGAGGTCTGCCGCGACGCGGACTTTTTGCTTGCGGATACCGGGTTTTTGAATGCCGATAAGGTTTCGCGCACCGCCGCGCACCTCACGGCAGGCGAGGCCGGCATGCTCGCAAGAGAGTGCGGCGTAAAGCAGCTTGTTTGTACCCACATTTGGCCGGGCTATTCCGACGAGCAAGTGCTTTGCGAAGCGCAGGAAATATTCCCTTCCGCACAAGTCGCACGCGAGGGTGCGGTTTACGAAATTTAAGCGAAAGCATTCTTCGCTCAAACAAGCCATTCTTAA
>DLFZ01000251.1:2929-7024 GCA_002482435.1 Christensenella sp. UBA7707 | reverse complement strand
TTGTACGGGCGGCTTTGTTTTTCCATAAAATGGAATCCACTCTTGTATTTTTAACAAAAAGTACGATATTATGAGTTGATTGTATACATGTACATTGTATCGACGAAAGGCGCTGCTATGGAGCTGATACAAAGCATACTTCTGGTCGCTTCTCTGCTTCTGCTTGGCTATATCGCCATATTTACGCTGTTCAGAACCAGAATTCCAGGGGCTTCAGAACTTTTCTTGATGGTTGTAGCAACCATTGTATGGACGTTTGGCTCCCTTATGGAATTGCTTGTCACCGCATACGACGATTTGGTGTTTTGGCGAAACATTCAGCAGATCGGCGTGTTTTTAACGCCGTTGAGCACGCTCTTGTTCAGCGTTGCGTATACTATGAACCGCCCAATGCGTTATTTCTCCTATTTTGCAGCCGTCGTAGAGGCGCTTGCGGTAATCCTCATTTTTACGGATTCCAGCCATCATCTCATGCGGGTAAGCGTAGAGTTTGTGCACACCGCCGCCTACGGCAACGAAATCGTTGTACATTCCACGCCGCTTGGCACGCTGTTTGTGGGGTTCAACTTCTTACTTGCGCCGCTTTCCGTGCTTCTTCTCGCTCTTTTTGCGCGCAAAGTTGCGCCAAACCTTCGCAAGCAGCTCCGGCTCATCATGGCAAGCATCCTGTTTGTATTTGCGGCCTCACTTCTCAAATCCGTACTTCTTGAGCGGCTCGGCGTTTACCTGCAGATGTCGGTTTTAAATGCGCCCAGCGTTGCGCTGTTTTGCTATGCGCTGTTTCGCCATGAATTTTTGTACCTTTCGCCCGTTGCGCGCAACAAGGTTTTCGATGTCATCGACCAAGGCATTGTTGTAACGGACAAAAATGGCACCATCGTAGACTTCAACGGGAAAGCTTCTCAACTGTTCGAGGCTCTTTCCCCGGAGCGCACGCTCAAAGCCGGCACAGCCGCAGGCACGCTGATCGCCCGGCTGAACAACATCGGGCCGGCTAGACCGACGATCGATTTCGGCGGAGAATTTCAAAAGGCAAGCGGCGACGGGTACGTTTCCATTTCTCAGCATGTCTTGGAAGATAAGAAGTCGCATCCTCTTGGTTACGTGCTGGTGCTGACGGACATCACCGCACAGAGGGAATACGAGCAGCACCTCAAAAAACGTGCCGAGCTCGACCATTTGACCGGTGTATACAACCGCGAGGGGCTGTGCCGGGCATTTCCGGCGCTGTATCAAAAAATTCGGAAAGATGACGCCGCTTTTTCCTTGATGATGTTGGACATCGACCATTTCAAGGGAATCAACGATCTGTACGGCCATTTGGGCGGCGACCGCGTTTTGGAACATTTGGCCCAAACCGCCCGCAGTGTGCTGCACGGTGAAGTGATTCTTGCGCGGCTGGGCGGCGACGAATTCCTCGCCGTACTTCCCAACACACGCTGCAACGAAGCGCTCCAGGCCGCCGAGCGCCTACGTCGCAAGATTGAAAAAGAGCGCATCCTTTATGAGGAACACCACATTTTATATACCATAAGCATTGGGGTTGCGGGGCGCCCCTCTTCGGGACGCTGCCTTGGAGATCTTGTACGAAGCGCCGACATTGCGCTTTACCGCGCGAAGGCCGACGGCGGCAACACCGCATCGCTGCACTTCACCGAGCAGCCCGCAAGCTGATTTTTAAGAACTCATACCAGGAGCGCCGCAAAGAATGCAGCGCTCCTATCGTTTTTACAAAGGTTTTGCTTCAAGCGTTTCAAGTTGCGGCGCGCGAAGCCGGCAAGGCGCGGCGCACGCGGCAAAGATCACCGTGAAAACATGGAGTACGGTAAGAAAGTCTCAGGCGTTTCCGGATGCTCGCCGAGCATTTTTTCCATCCAGATCATATCATACCATGTGCCGAATTTGTAGCCGCAGCTTGTAAAATGGCCGATCTTTTGATAGCCCATGCGCGTGTGGAACGCTTCGCTCGCATTGCTCAAACGGTCATCTTCACATTTTGCGTATGCAATGCATGCATAAAGGTTTTGCACGTTTTGCCGTTTCAGTGCGGCCTCGAGCGCGTTGTAAAGCACCCTTCCAATCCCCTTTTGGCGTTCCTCCATGCGCAAATAGATGCTTGTTTGCACCGACCAGTCGTAGGCGGCACGGTTTTTGAAGGCCGTGGCATATGCGTAGCCGAGCGTTTTCCCTTCATCCTGCACAACAAGAAACGGGTAAGTTTCAAGTGTTTCCAAGATGCGCCGCGCAAACTCCCCTTCCGATGGCACTTCATACTCAAAGGTAACGGCCGTATCCGTCACATAGGGTGCATAAATCGCCAACAACTCGCGCACATCCTGCGCCGTTGCCGTGCGAAGAAAAAGGCCATCCACCGCCATCGCCCTCCAATTTTATGTTTTCTCGTATTATAGCACAAATTGAAGAAGTGCCGCTTTTAAAAAACAGCAGAATTACGCCCGTCTTCTGAAACCTGCCGCAACGGAATGCAGCCCATGGCAGGAAACGTTTCGGGCACTTGGCCTACGGGCCTTCGCTGGCGATTCCTGTAACTCTCAAAAAAGTGACGAAAGGTACTCCATGCAAAGGGGGCTGACCATCGGTCAGCCCCTTGTTGCTGTTCAAGTTTCCGTTTTTCCGTTACGGAATGTAGTAGTACGGCAGTTCAAACTGGACGTATGGCCAGTTGCTTACGAGGGTTTTGAAAAGATTGATTTTGTTTTGATCCAAGCCTTGAATCTGCACAATGATGGCGTCGCGCGAGGCGTCATACCCCCACCCCACGATCGGCAGCTGCGACTTCTGCCAGCTCGACAGGTTTTGATAAATCGCCACGAGCTGAGAGATCATGTAATTTACATATGTAATATTTACGCCGGTAGGCATACCCGAGTTCACAAGACGGAAAACGCCGGGGTTTTTGAGGATGCTCTTGAGATCGGACGCAACCTTGTTGAGGTTCGCGCCGTTGGCGACACGAATGCAGGGTACGCCGTCGCCGTCGAGAAAGCGCCCGAGGTAAATGTTTTGGTTTGTAGTAAAGTAGCCGGACTGGTCAAGCTTTTTGAAAAACTCGTTGTTTGCGGTACCAAAGCTATAATCCTGATAGGTTGGTATACCGGGGTAAACGGGATACGTTCCGGGCCATGACGCGTTGGGATACCCGGGGATTACAACCGGAAGCGTCGAAGGCACCGCGGAAAGCGTAAAATATTTTTTATAAACATAGCCCGTTTGCGCGCCCCACTGGATCATATACCAGTTGCCGGACGAGCCGAGAAGCGCCGCGGACTGGCCAAGAGCAATTGCGCCGAGCTTGGCGTATTTCGTGGAAGGACCCGTGCGCACGTTGACATTGGTTTGTGCAATCACATACGAGGTTCCCGTAACCAGCTGCGGGTTTGTTATAACAGGCTGCGCGGCGGCAAAATATTTGCCGTAGGAATAGCCCGTTTGGCCATTGAAGCTTACAAGGTACCAGTTGCCGCTCTGCCCAAGGTACTGCACCGCTTCCCCTGCTTTCAAGCTGCCCACGATCGCGTACTGCGTGGAAGGGCCGTAGCGGACGTTGAGCGAGCGGGTCGCATACAACGTGGTGTTTTGTGTGGTGTAATACTGCTCGGCGGCGGCAATAGGCACAACGCTAAACAGCAGAACAAATACGGCAATAAGCGCTACAAAACGTTTCATAAAAAAATTACCTCCCGTTTGATAGAATTGACAAACGCATTGCAAAACTAGCTTCTCCCCAAAGCACGGGCGTCATGCGCAAACAAAGGGACGCAGACATGGCTTCTTTTTCCATTATATTATAAAAATAGCAAAATCACATGAACAATGTGTTAATTCGTTAACATTTGTATTTTTTCAGATCGCCTTTTCCAAAGAAAGTTTGCCAAAGGGCTATGCGGGCTGCAAACCGTGATAAAATACAAATGCAACCGCGGCGCGGCAAAAGCAAAGCCGCCCCAGCGCGTTGCCTAAGGCGGCTTTTTTAGTTTTTCTTTTTCAAAGGCTCAGTTGAGCGCTTTTTTGAGCGCCGCAACAAACAGCGGCAAATCGTCGGTGATCACGGAATGACCCGCGTTTTCAAAGGTA
>DLFZ01000251.1:1839-2912 GCA_002482435.1 Christensenella sp. UBA7707 | reverse complement strand
TGCGTCGCCTGCCCCCACGCAAAGGGTACAACCATATCTTTCTCGCCATGGAAAATCACCACAGGGCATTTCACGGCTTTGAGCTTGCCGCTTCCCGGCGCGGAGAGAGTGGGTGCATCTGTCATATTGAAGTTCAAAAGCGAGTAGTCGATGTCCACAAGGTTTTTCTGTTTGAGCATAGCGGTGAGGTATTCCTCATAATCCTCCGCACTCGGTTGTACCATGTTGTAGATGACCGCATTCCAAATGGAGCGCATGATCTCGCGGTTGTTCGTCGCGTACGCGAGCAAAACGGGCGCTACCTGTACGGGGTCGGCAGCGATTTCTTCCTTTGTTTTTAAAAGCTGCGTCAAAATGGGCTGGCCGTTTTCGTCTTTTTTGAAGATCGGGTAGCCCGTAGGCGGTACCGAGTCCAAAAGAATGGCCTTTTCCACGCGATCCGGCATATCCGCCGCCATTTCAAGCACCACGCCGCCGCCCGTGGACCAGCCGACCACGGAAAACTTTTCGAGTCCGATAGCGTCTGCAAACAGTTCGAGGTCCTCTGCAAGTTCGCGCAGCGAATCGAACCGTTTGAAGTAGCTGCTGTCGCCAAAGCCGCGCATGTCGGGCGCGACAACGCGGTACTCCCCTTCAAGCGCCTCCATCACCGTTTGCCAATGCACCGACGACGACAAGTTGCCGTGTATGAGCACCAGCGTTTCGCTTCCGCTTCCCGCCTCACGGTACGCGAGCGTTTCCCCGCAAGGAAGCGTGACTTTTTTCACAGGGTATTGCTTCATGTTTTCCTCCGGTTTTGCGGACGCCGCCGCGTTTTATTTTACGCTTTTCAAGATCACCGCCGTGCCCATGCCACCGCCGATGCACAACGAAGCAAGGCCGTAGCGCGCGCCTTTTTGAAGCATCAGGTGCAAAAGCGTTACAACGATGCGTGCGCCGGAAGCGCCCACGGGATGCCCAAGCGCGATCGCGCCGCCGTTGAGGTTGGTGCGCGCGAGAATGTCCTCTACGCTCACGCCATGCTGGTGCGAAAGCTCGGTCACAACGCCGAGCGACTGGGCGGCAAACGCCTC
>DLFZ01000251.1:0-1767 GCA_002482435.1 Christensenella sp. UBA7707 | reverse complement strand
TGGCCGATGCCGACGATTTCCGCAAGCGGGGTGAGGCCGTGCTTTTCAAGCGCGCTCTGTGAAGCCACAAGCGCAAACGCCGCGCCGTCGTTGATGCCGGATGCGTTGCCCGCCGTAACCGTGCCACCCTCAAGGAAGGCCGGGCGGAGCGTCGCAAGCTTTTGCAAATCGGTTTTGCGGTTGGGATATTCGTCGGTATCAACCACGACCTCTTCCTTGCGAACGCGCATAGAAACGGGCGTGATTTCGTTTTTGAACGCGCCGCCATCCACGGCCTTGATGGCCTTTTGCTGTGAGGTGTAAGCGAACTCATCCTGCGCTTCCCTGGAAATGCCGTGCTTTTTCGCCACGTTTTCCGCCGTAATACCCATGTGGTAGCCATGGAACGCATCGGTCAGCGCGTCATATACCATGTGGTCGATGATTTCCTTGTTGCCCATGCGAAGGCCCGTGCGCGCGCCGGGCATAAGGTACGGTGCGAGGCTCATGCTCTCGGTGCCGCCCGCCACATAAAGGCCTCCCTGCCCCGCCTTGATGTTGACGACGGCGGTCATAATGGCTTTCATGGCCGAGCCACACGCCATGCTCACGGCGTACGCCGGTATTTCGTACGGCACGCCCGCGTTTACTGCAACCTGCCGGCCGATGCCCTGCTTGCAGCCCGCCGGCAGAATGTTGCCCACGATCACCTCGTCGAGTACGGCGGGCGAAACGCCGCTTTCACGGAAAATATCCTTTACCACAGCCGAGCCGAGGTCGGCCGCGGGAACGGTGGAAAGGGCGCCGTTAAAGCTGCCGATGGCCGTGCGTTTTGCGCTTACGATATAACTTTTTTCCATAAATACCTCCGAAAAAATATCTGTGATAAATTTCACGTTCGAAGAAAATAACTGCTTGACGAACGATGTGAATTTGTGTTTTATTATTGAACATGCCCTGAACAAATTTGTTGACACTGCGGAGGAGCCTATGCCCACACCAACTTTCGACCATTTGCCGGAAGACAAAAAAGAACGTATTTTCAGCGCCGCCGTCAAGGAGTTTGGTCAGCGAAATATTATGGACGCAAACCTCTCCAACATCGTCAAGGACGCAAAGATCGCGCGCGGGAGTATTTACCAGTATTTCTCCACCAAGGAAGACCTGTACATTTATGTGTTTGATACGCTGCGCGCGCGCCGTGCCGAATATGTAAACTCTGCATACGAGCTTTTCAAAAAAGCGCCCTTCCTCACCTTTTTCCAGGAGTTTTACCTCCGGGACAGCGAATTTCTTCTGTTAAACCCTGCGCACATCGAGCTTGGCAAGCAGCTGTACGGCTGTTCAAGCGCCACCTCACAGGGGCTTATCCGCCAAATTCAAAACAAGTACAAGGAAAAGTTCATCATCGGCATCGAATACGACAAATACCGCGGAATCATGGATCATCATGTGGATTCGGCCATTCTTGCGGATTTGTGCGTGCATATGGTGACCGACATCTTCATTTTCCAAAGCATTTACACGCAGCTCTCCATGAGCAACCTCCGCTACCACTGCGAGCAGACGATGTATTTGTTGGAGCACGGCACCAAGCCGAGGGGCGAAAAAGAGTAAACAAACAACGCCGGAAAGCAAACGCGCTTTTCGCGAGGAATTTACCATAAATTGAACGACTGGGTTACAATTCATATAACATGGGGCGTCGGGCAACCGGCGCCCCATGCTGTTGAAAAACCTTAGGAGTTCGAGGGCAACTCCGCCCCCCGAAGGCTTCCAACCGCCGCC
>DLFZ01000094.1:1459-2516 GCA_002482435.1 Christensenella sp. UBA7707 | reverse complement strand
TGGTACAACGGCGGCATGGAGCATACAACGCTGCATCTTTTGTATTCCCGTTTCTGGCACAAGTTCCTTTACGACATCGGCGTTGTCACAACGCCCGAGCCGTACATGAAGCGCACCAGCCACGGCATGGTGCTTGGCGTGAACGGCGAAAAGATGAGCAAATCCCGCGGGAACGTCATCAACCCCGACGCGGTGGTGGATGAACTGGGTGCGGACTCTTTGCGCCTGTACGAAATGTTCATGGGCGCTTTCGACCAGCCCATTCCCTGGAGCCTCACGGGCGCGCCGGGTTGCCGCCGCTTCTTAGAGCGCGTATGGCGCATGCAGGAAATGATCCTCGAAGGCAAAGAGGGCATTCGCGACGAGGTGAAAGCCGCCGTCCACGCCACCATCAAAAAGGTGGGCGAGGACTATGAGCGCATGAAGTACAACACCGCCATTGCGGCCATGATGTCGCTCGTCAACGACCTGTACGCCACAAACGGCGTTACAAAAGAGGAGCTTCACACACTCATCACCATCCTCTCGCCGGCTGCACCGCACGTTTGCGAGGAGATCAACGAGCGTTTGGGCTACGAAACGCGCCTTTACGAAACGCCGTGGCCCGCATACGACGAAAGCGCCCTTCAAAAGGCAGAGCTGGAGTACGGCATTCAGGTGAACGGCAAGCTTCGTGGGCGCATTGCGCTCGACGCTTCGCTTAGTACCGCCGAGGTGGAAAAAGCCGTGCTTGAAAACGAGGAAATCAAGCCCTTCCTTGAAGGAAAAACGGTGCGCAAGGTGATCGTTGTAAAAAACATCGTGAATGTGGTAGTTGCATAAATTACAAGAATACCTATTTTTTATGATAAAAAAAGGTTGTTTTTGGAATAAGAAAAGTGCTTGCAATTCTTCCCTCAGTGCGATAGAGTAATAAGGGCACCCTTTATGCCATCGTTGCGAACGCCTCCCCTGACGAAGGAGACGTTCGCTTATTTTTGTGTTTTTATAAGGAGGCGTTTATGACAAAATTCGTATTCATCACGGGCGGAGTGGTATCGTCGCTTGGAAAAGGCAT
>DLFZ01000094.1:0-1430 GCA_002482435.1 Christensenella sp. UBA7707 | reverse complement strand
GCAAGCTCGACCCCTATCTGAACGTTGACCCGGGTACGATGAACCCCTACCAGCATGGCGAAGTATATGTGACCGACGACGGCGCGGAGACCGACCTTGACGTAGGGCATTACGAACGCTTCATCGACGTGGCATTGAGCCGCGTCAACAACACCACCTCCGGCCAAATTTACAAGGCCGTAATCGAGCGCGAGCGCCGCGGCGGCTACGCGGGCGGCACCGTGCAAATTATCCCGCACATCACAAACGAAATCCGCGAGCGCGTGCTGCGCGCCGCAAAGGCCACCAACCCCGATGTGCTGATTGTAGAAATCGGCGGCACCGTGGGCGACATCGAAGGCCAGCCCTTCCTCGAGGCCATCCGCCAAATGAAGTGGAGCGAGGGTCCGCAAAGCTGCGCGTTCATTCATGTAACGCTCGTGCCCTACATCGGCGCGGCGGGCGAGCTCAAAAGCAAGCCCACGCAGCACAGCGTAAAGGAGCTTCTCTCCATCGGCATCCAGCCCGATATCATCGTGTGCCGCGCGGAGCGCCACATCGGCGCGGACATCACTTCAAAGATTGCGCAGTTCTGCAACGTGGAGCCGGATTGCGTCATTGAAAACCTTTCCGAGGCGTCGCTTTATTCCGTACCGCTCATGCTTGAGAAAAACGGGCTTTGCAACGTGGTACTTCGCAAGCTTGGCCTTGAGCAGCGCGAGCCGGAACTTAACGCATGGCGCGAAATGGTGCGCTGCGAGCTCGAACCAAAAGGCGAGTGCTCCATTGCCGTGGTGGGCAAATACGTAAGCCTGAAGGATGCGTACCTTAGCATTGCGGAATCCCTCAAACACGCGGGTATCGCAAACCTTGCGCGCGTCAAAATTCAGTACATCGACGCAGAGGAAGTTAACGCCGATAACGTTGCCGCCCTTTTAAAGGATGTGCAAGGCGTTTTGGTCCCGGGCGGCTTCGGGGAACGCGGGCTTGGCGGCAAAATCGAAGCCATCCGTTACGCGCGCGAGCATAAGCTGCCGTTCTTCGGCATTTGCCTTGGCATGCAAATGGCCGCCATCGAGTTTACAAGAAACGTTCTCGGCCATGCCGACGCGCATACCACCGAGGCCGATAAAAACACCCTGCATCCTGTCATTGACATCATGCCCGATCAGCGCAAAAACATTGTGGACAACCTTGGCGGCACACAGCGCCTCGGCAGTTACGCCTGCGCCCTTCGCGATGGCAGCATTTCGCGCGCCCTTTATGGCAAGAGCGAAATCTCCGAGCGCCACAGGCACCGCTACGAGTTCAACAACGCTTTCTGGGAAGCGTTTGAGCAGCACGGCATGCGCGTTGCGGGCGTGAACGAGGAGCGAAACCTCGTGGAGATCATCGAGCTTGTGAACCACCCCTTCTTTGTTGGCGTGCAGTTCCACCCCGAGTTCAAATCC
>DLFZ01000060.1:2228-8620 GCA_002482435.1 Christensenella sp. UBA7707 | reverse complement strand
AACTACTGGGATGCCGCCAACGTTAAGATCGAGCGCCTTGAGCTCATGCTCTCCGCTGACGACGTTGCCACCTATGCCGCTTTCCGCGCTGGCGATTTGGACTTCATCGATTCCGTTCCCACCGATGAAATCCAGACCCTTCTGAGCACCAACGATCCCGAATTCTACGTTGTGCCGCAGCTTGGTACCTACTACGTGGAATTCAACGTAAAGTCCCCCCTGTTCACCGGTAAGACCGCTGAAGAAGCTTCCGCGATGCGCCGCGCTTTCAGCCTGCTGATCGACCGTGAGTACATTGCCGAAGTCGTAGGCCAGACCGGCCAGATTCCCGCTACCAGCTTCATTCCGCAGGGCATGCTCAACGGCAACGGCGGCGTGTTCAAGGATGCGAGCGGCTGGACGTACCCCAATGGCTCCGACGGTTACGTTGGCACCACCCCCGAAGTTGACCAGGCGATTGCCCTGCTCGAAAGCGCCGGCTTCCAGTTCGAAAATGGTAAGCTTTCTGCGGCAACTCCGATCAGCTTTGAGTACCTGATCAACGAGAACACCGGCCACGTTGCGATCGCCGAGTGCATTCAGCAGGACCTTGCGGCTGTGGGCATCAACATGACCATCCGCACCCTTGACTGGGATACGCTTCTTGCCGAGCGCAAAGCCGGTAACTTCGACATCTCCCGTGCGGGCTGGGTTGCGGACTTCAACGATCCGATCAACATGCTCGAAATGTGGATCACCGACAGCGGCAACAACGACTGCCAGTTCGGTAGGTAAGTTTTCCACGCAAAACAATCCATCAAAGAGAGGGCGGTTTTCCGCCCTCTCTTTTCCTCAAAAAAGCGGCATGCATCGCCTTTTTTAATTACAGGAGTTGCCTGTGAGCCGTCGTAGGGACGTATTGCGGCAAAGAACCAATCAGCCATTGCGAACTGCGAAGCGGCCTTTGACAATCCTTGACTTTCCGGGATCCAAGGGGACGTCCTGCACGTTTGCTGCATGAAACGCTCGAAGATTTTCGCAGTCTGATGGGGCGGCTCCTCTCCCTTTTCTTTTCTCAAAAAAGTGATATAATAAAATAGCAATTGGGTAAAATATTACCTGAAACGGGGAACCTTTTCCTGTTCCGGCACGTTTTACAAAAAGGGTACGCACCAAAGCTTACGACTTGGCAAACATAACCATATGTTCATAATTGGTTTGCTTGACGGGTATGTTGCGGAATGGTATAGTTGCCCTACTAGGAAGCGTATCCGGATATATTCGGAAAAATCGGCAAAAACGGATGGAGACCCACAGCATACGGCAAAATCCACCGCCATGCCGCAAAGGCTTTCCTCCCAATCTACAACGGATTTCTATGAAAGGGGTTTACAAAATGAAAAAACTGTTTGCTCTCGTACTTACCCTTGCTCTGGTGCTTGCGGTTGCGGCGCCTGCCGCCGCTGCTGGCTGGGGCAGCACCAACCCCAACGCCACGTTCCCGTTTGACACGGCCGTTACGTTGCTTCAGTCCAATACCGACGCCACCGGCAGAACCTACTACACCGCCTATTCCGGCACCGGCGTGGTAGCGGGCAGCCCTGTTTACTTCCAAGTGGACTTCCGCGTTCCCACTCCCGCTGAGCTCACCAATTACTACGGTTCTTCTGTGCCTTCCGTGCAGGCGACCGTAGCTCTCAAAAACCTCACCTTTGTGCAGGAAGCGAGCGACCCCGACAACATCGCTTCGGCCAGCGGCAGCACAATCACCATCAATCTCAGCGGTAAGACCGGCGGCACCACCTATTCCGCAATCTTCTCCGCAGTTGTAGCCAACACCGGTGCGGCCACTGTCACCTCCACCTACGGCGGAGCTGCCTCGACCTGGAGCGGCAGCATTTCTAAGACCGTTAACAATGTCACCTACACCATCACCGCCAACGGCATTTCGGCGACCCCATACGGCAGCCTTACGCTGACCCTCAACAGCAGCAGCGTAGTGACCGGTATGACGATGACGGTTCCTAGTTACGGCAATTACACCGTGAACGCCGGCCCCTCCTTCCAGTATATTTCTGGTGGCAGCATTCTTACACTGGCTTCTACGGATCCTGCTTATTCCACGGTTCTCAGCGCCTATAACGCCTTTACCGGCGTGCTCGGCTTCGGTGCGGGCGCAAGCGGCATTTACTTCACCCCTGCCAACATTTTGGCGAATTACGGCTATGCCACCGTTGACACCGCCGTGGGCACCTACAACGCGTACTCCACCACCCCCACAATTCCCAACTCCGACAACACCTCCGTTCCCAACACCGGTGACGAGGCGTCTACCGTCGGCTTTTTGATGATCGGCCTCGCTATCCTTGCGACCGCAGCGGTTATCGTGAAGAAGGTTCGCGCATAAGCGTAAGCCGTACTACTCACATGCAAAGCACACCAAAGGCCTCGCAAATTGCGAGGCCTTTGTTTCGTTTAGAGCATTTGCTTCGCCATCTTTTGAAGTCCTTCAATACACCCTCGCTTCGATTTTTGCGTTTCCGCAGGCTTTGTGTTCTTTCGCGTTTGTGCTATACTGAACACAGACATTTTCTTTTCAACCATTCATTTCATTTCACAGAAGGGCGGCAAACGTATGACGAAGGACCCATACCGCAAAAACCGCTATACCTTTGGACTTGGCACCATCGGGCGCGACATGCTTTACACGCTGGTGAGCATGTACCTCCTTTTCTACATGACGGAGGTTATGAACCTCGACGACGCCACCATGTGGTGGATTACGGCAGTGCTTCTTGCGGCGCGCATTTTCGATTCCGTAAACGATCCAGTCATGGGCGCGCTTGTGGACAATACGCGCGGTAAACACGGCAAGTTCAAGCCCTATATCGCATGGGGCGCGCTCGGCACCGCCATCATCACGGTGCTGATGTTTGCCGACTTTTCGTTGAGCGGCCTCTCTTATGTGGTGTTTTTCGCTTTTTTGTATTTGCTGTGGGACGTTGCGTTTACCGCGAACGACATCGGCTATTGGTCCATGCTCCCCTCGCTCTCGCTCGACCAAAAGGAGCGTGAAAAGATTGGTGCCATTGCGCGCATCTGCGCCAACATCGGCCTTTTTGTGATCGTGGGCGCCATTATGCCGCTTACGGACTGGCTCGGCACAGTGCTTGGCTCCGACCAAAAAGCCTGGTTTGTGTTTGCCGTGGGCTGCGCGGTTTTGATGGTGGGCGGGCAGGCCATTACGGTGTTTGGCGTAAAAGAGCCGCACCTTGCCGCGGAGCCGCAGCAAAACGCCACGCTCAAGGATCTCGGAAACGCCATTTTCAAAAACGACCAGCTTTTGTTCACGGCCATTTCCATGTCGCTGTTCATGATCGGCTACTCCATCACCACAACCTTTGGCACCTACTATTTCAAGTACGTGTATGGCGATGAAAACATGTATTCCGTGTTCGGCGTCGTGCTTGGCGTTGCGCAGATTCTCGCGCTTTCTATTTTCCCGCTGTTTAGCAAAAAGTGGAATCGCAAAACGCTTTACGCCATCGGCACCGCTCTCGTTTTGCTCGGCTACGGCGTGTTCTTCTTCGCACCCACGGATACCATGCTTTTCATCGGCATCGCGGGGATGCTCCTTTTTATCGGTCAGGCGTTCATTCAGCTTTTGATGCTCATGTTCCTTGCCGACAGCATCGAATACGGTCAGTGGAAGCTTGGGCGGCGCAGCGAAAGCGTAACCTTTGCACTTCAGCCCTTCATCAACAAAATCGGTGCGGCCATCGCCAACGCAGTGGTGAGCGCAACGGTAATCATCTCCGGCATCAACAGCGCTGTTACACCCGCCGACGTGCCGCCGGAAGGCATTACAACGCTAAAGCTCGCCATGTTCGCACTGCCGCTTGCAACCATTGTGCTCGGCTATATCGTATACCTCTGGAAGTTCAAGATCGATGAAAAGATGTATGCGAAGATCCTTGAGGATTTGAAGGAGCGCGGTGAGGTAAAAATGTAAACTCGCTGTTCCACCTCTTTTTTATTCAGCGTCAGTTATAGAAAAGAATGCCCGGCGGGTAACCGCCGGGCATATTCTTTTCTATTTTTGTTACCGTAAGCCCCTTGATTCGGAGGCATATGCTTACATTGTAGCTGAATTGACAAAAAGTATAGAAATTTATATAATTAAGGGAATTTCACTTCTCTTGTTCTGCGGCCGAAACCATAAAGATTATACGGAAGCCATCATTGTTCTAGCAAGCAAATGATTTTACAAAGGAGTATAAAATGAAAAGGTTGTCATTGCAAAAGCTCGCTTCGCTTTTTCTTACACTGGCGCTTTTGGTCGGGGTAATGCCTTTATCAGCGGTCTCGGCATTGGCATCAACCACGGGGCCTCAAACAGAGCATTTTACAGGTAAATCCGGTACTTCTTTCAGTTCCGGTTCTTTTACTTATAGCCTTACGGGCAACCTTTCAATCGCCAATGTTTCTTCCTTAGGTTGGACAGGAACGGCTACGGATGATTACTATATCGAAACCCCTCTCCTAACTGATGCAGGCATGGTGGGTGCAATTCAAGTTTCTGCGGGATATAGCTTTCAAGCAAAAAGCTTTTTTCTATTTCCCTCAGAAGATACTTTTGCCCCGAGCAATGCCGGAACAGTTGATATTAAAGGCTCTCTTGGCGGTACTGAAAAGTTTTTCATAAGCGTTGAAAGCATTAACACTGAAATGTTCAGCAACAACGGGTGGACCTTTGTCGATCTGAGCAGCTACAGCTCGTATTTCATTGACAAGCTCGAATTTACGCTTACGGGAGCCCTCCGCTATTTGGCCATAGACGCTTTTGCGCATGAAGGCACGCAAGGTTTACCCCCTACCGATGTTTCCCTATCTGCAAACACGGTTAGCGAAAACGCCCCCTCGGGCACAGCCGTCGGAACGTTGTCTTCTACCGATCCGAACGTGGGTGATACCTTCTTCTACTCGCTGGTCTCAGGTACGGGGAGCACTGATAACGCAAGTTTTACAATTGTAGGCGGCGAGCTACGCACCGCCGCGGTGTTTGATTACGAAACAAAGATCTCCTACAGCATCCGCATCAGGTCCACCGACTCCACGGGTGCCTATTTCGAACAAGCCTTCACCATTAGCGTTAGCGATGTACCTGCCACCGCTCCCGACGCACCGAACATCGGAACCGCAACGGCGGGAGACGAGAGTGCAAGCGTGAGCTTTACCGCTCCGGCGAACAACGGTGACGCAACGATCACAAGCTATACAGTTACCTCAAGCCCGGGCGGCTTCACTGGAACAGGCACTTCAAGCCCCATTACCGTTACAGGGCTTACAAACGGCACGTCGTACAACTTTACGGTCACCGCAACGAACAGCGCCGGCACAAGCGCGGCCTCTGCGGCTTCCAACAGCGTGACGCCAAAGGCATTGCAGACGATTACGTTTGCCAACCCTGGTGCGCAAAATTTCGACACCAGCCCAATTTTAACAGCTTCCTCTGATTCCAGCTTGACCGTCACCTTTACAAGCAAAACACCTGATGTGTGTACCATAACAAGCGGCGGAGCATTGACCTTTCTAAAAGCAGGTACTGCGACCATCGTTGCGCATCAAGCGGGTAATGACAGCTTTTTGCCTGCGGAGGATGTAGAACAAAGCTTTGATGTCAACGCGGTTGCTCCCGGCGCGCCTGCCATTGGCACGGCTACAGCGGGTAATAAGGAAGCGACCGTCAGCTTCACCGCCCCGGCTTCCACGGGCGGATTGGATATCACAAAATATACCGTTACCTCAAACCCGGGCGGCTTCACTGCAACGGGCACTTTAAGCCCCATCACGGTTACGGGTCTTACAAACGGCACGTCGTACACCTTTACGGTCACAGCCACCAATGGCGTCGATACAGGTGCGGCCTCGGCGGCATCCAATAGTGTAACGCCCAAAACATCTCAGGTGATTACGTTCGCCAATCCGGGTGACCAAAACTTCGGCACCAGCCCAACCTTAACAGCTACCTCAGATTCGTACTTGACCGTCACCTTTACAAGCGACACACCTGATGTGTGTACCATAACAAGCGGCGGGGCTTTGACCTTTTTGAAAGCAGGTACTGCGACCATCACGGCGCATCAGGCGGGTAACAGCAGCTATTTGCCTGCGGCGGATGTGAGCCAAACCTTTACGGTCAATGCCGTTGTTCCAGGTGCACCGACCGCTTGCACAGCTACGGTGGACAGCGGGGGCGCAACTGTCAGCTTCACCGCTCCGGTATTTACAGGAGGAGCAGATATTATAAGCTATACCGTTACCGCAAGCCCGGGCGGTAAAACGGCCACGGGTACCGAAAGCCCGATTACCGTAACGGGGCTTACAAGCGGCACAACATATACCTTTACAGT
>DLFZ01000060.1:0-2210 GCA_002482435.1 Christensenella sp. UBA7707 | reverse complement strand
ACACCAACAACATCGCAGACGATTACGTTTTCGAACCCCGGTGCGCAACTTTTCGGCACCAGCCCAACCTTAACAGCTACCTCCAGTTCCGGCTTGACCGTTTCCTTTACAAGCGACACACCTACGGTGTGTACCATAACAAGCGGCGGGGCTTTGACCTTTTTGAAAGCGGGTACTGCAACCATCACGGCACATCAAGCGGGTAACGCCAGCTATTCGCCTGCGGAAGATGTGAGCCAAACCTTTACGGTTAACGCCGTTGCTCCCGATGCGCCTATGATTGGCACGGCTACGGCGGGCAGCGCAAGTGCAACTGTCAGCTTTACCGCTCCGGACTCTACAGGAGGAGCAGATATTATAAGCTATACCGTCACCGCCTACCCGGGCGGCATAACGGCCACGGGCACCGCAAGCCCGATTACGGTAACAGGGCTTACAAGCGGCACGCCTTATACCTTTACGGTCACAGCTAAAAACAGTGCCGGCACAGGCGCGGCCTCGGCGGCATCCAACAGCGTGACGCCTGTGGCTATATCCTCAGGCAGCATCTATGTGGCGGAACAATTTATTGTTGCCGCAAGCGGTAATGTAATAGTGGACCTCACAAAGGGCTCTAGCATTTTATCCGCCGACCAAGCAAACAGGCTAATTGCGCTCAATCGCGAGCAGCCCATCGTTATAAGCGGCAGCGGCTATACGATAACCTTCCCCAAGGGCAGCATGTCCTCAAGCGGCGGTCGCAGCGACTATGATTTGGGGCTTAGCTTTGATACAGGCTCTGAATTCCCGCAGATCAAGTCGCTTGCGGGCAACGGTTTTATACGGATGCTGAACTTTAACCACAGCGGTTCGCTGCCGGGCACGGCGAAGATCCGCGTGTATGTGGGAGCACAGTACGCTGGGCAAAAACTTCAGTACAATTATTATAACCCGCAAACAGGCACACTCCGGTACATGCAGGCCGCGACAGTGGATGCGAGCGGCTACGTTACCATTTCGCAATCCCACTGCTCGTCCTATGTGTTTACCTTGTACGGTACGAGCGGCATCAACGTTCCTCAAACAGGCGACAGCGTATCTGCGCTTGTGTGGCTGCTGTGCGGCGTATCGGCCATGGGGACGGTTGCTATGCTTATCTTGAGAAAGAAAAACAAGGCAAACTGCTTGCGCTAAAGCTCCACATTAACCGCGACGCAAGTATATTGCGCAGCAAAAACCAAGAAGCAGTTTGGCATGATGGCAAAAGCAACGCCCGGCGGGTATCCGCCGGGCGTTACATTTCACCTTTTCTACTTTACCGTAAGCCTTTCCCCGTCGTAATCCACAGTGAATACCGTATCGGGCGTGGGATCGGCTTCAATGATCTTTCGCGCGAGCAAGGTTTCAAGCTTGCTCGAAAGAAGTCTTTTTAGCGGCCTTGCGCCGTACTGCGGGTCGTAGCCCGCTAGGGCGATATAATCCTTCGCGGCATCGGTGAGCGCTACGTCGAGCCTACGCTCAACAAGGCGCTTTTTGATTTCCTTAAGCTGCAAGTCCATGATGCTGTAAATTTCGCCGCGGCTCAAGGGCTTGTAGAACACGATGTCGTCGATGCGGTTCAAAAACTCCGGACGGAAGCTGCGTTTCACAAGCGCTTCCACCTCGGCGCGCGCCGAAGCCGTGATCTCCCCGTTTTCGATGCCCTCGAGGATGTAGTTGGAACCGAGGTTGGAGGTCATAACGATGACGGTATTCTTAAAGTCCACCGTGCGGCCTTGCGAATCGGTGATCCGCCCGTCGTCAAGTACCTGCAAAAGCACGTTGAACACATCCGGATGCGCCTTTTCAATTTCGTCAAACAGCACCACGCAGTACGGGTGCCGCCTTACGGCCTCGGTAAGCTGACCGCCCTCGTCATAACCGACGTAGCCCGGAGGTGCGCCGATGAGCCGCGACACGGAGAATTTTTCCATGTACTCGCTCATGTCGATGCGTACCATGTTGTTTTCATCGTCAAACAGCGCCTCGCTGAGCGCCTTGGCGAGCTCTGTTTTGCCGACGCCCGTAGGGCCTAAGAACAAAAAGCTGCCGATGGGTTTTTTCGGGTCTTTCAGCCCCGCGCGGGTACGAAGAATGGCGTCGCACACGGTTTCTACCGCCTCATCCTGCCCGATCACGCGTGCATGGAGGATGGAGTCGAGGTGCAAAAGCTTTTCGCGCTCGCCCTCGAT
>DLFZ01000143.1 GCA_002482435.1 Christensenella sp. UBA7707 | reverse complement strand
GTGCGCGAGGCGGAAAAAACCATGGCGCTTGTTGAGCGCTACCCGCATGTTTACGCCGTAGTTGGCATGCACCCGCATGAGGCTGCGGAAACGGAACTTGTACACCTCGACCAAATCAAAGCGTATGCCGCGCACGATAAAGTGATGGCCATCGGCGAAATCGGGCTTGATTACCATTACGACTTTGCGCCGCGCGACGTGCAAAAAAAATGGTTTGCCCACCAACTGGAGCTTGCACAGCAGCTTAAGCTCCCGGTAAGCCTTCACATCCGCGAGGCGTTTGGCGATTGTATGGACATTCTCCGCGCGCACAAAAACGGCTTGAAGGGCGTAATGCACTGCTTTTCTGGCAGCCTTGAAACCGCGTTTGAGTGCATTGACCTTGGGCTATCTATCGCCTTTGGCGGCGCGATCACCTTTGAAAACGCAAAAAAGCTTTCCGCGGTCGCGGCGCGCGTACCGCTTGAAAGCATTGTACTGGAAACCGACTGCCCGTATATGACGCCCGTTCCGTTTCGCGGCAAGCGAAACGACCCCACACTTCTGCTGCATACCGCAAAAAAACTCGCGGAGCTTCAGGAAAAATCGCTCGAGGAAATTACCGAAGCTACGTTTCAAAACGGTCTTAGGTTGTTTGAAATGGAACGCATTGCAGGGGATGGTTGAGGCTTTTCCCATTTCTTCTTAAAAAGTTCACGGCGCGTGCGCTTTTGTACGCGCCGTTTGCCTTTTCGCACCGAAGCGTTTGTGTTACAATGAAACACATGAAACAAAAAACTTCTCAAAACAACAATGGTTCAAAAAAGCGCGGCTTCCGGTGGGATACGGCGCTTATCGTGTTGAGCGTGCTCCTGTTTTTGGGCGGCGCGTTTTTCATTGCGCGCGAATACGTGCTGCTGCCCGACGCGGATTATGTCGCTCCCGCAACGCCCGCGCCGGCAACGCCAACTCCCATACCTACGCCCACGCAAACGCTTTCTCCCTCGGCAACACCTATTGTTACGCCGAGCCCCACGCCCTATGTAAAGCCTATTCCCACAAAGATCAACTTTGTGGATCAAAAGCAATCGTGTGAGGTTTTCCCGAGCGGGGAGAATGAGCAAGGCCGCATGGAGGTAGTGGAACGTCCCGACGCCGCAAGCTGGCTCGAGCTTGCCCCAGCACCCGGTGAGGAAGGCAACGCAATCATCGCCGGGCATAGAAGCCTTAAGCATGTGGCAGGCACTTTCCAGGCGCTTTGGGATATGGAGGTTGGCGACGCGGTGGTCATTGACTTTGCAGATGGACGCCAGCAGTGGTTTTATGTGGGCACCATCGACCGCTATCCGTTTGAAGAAGTACCGTTTGAGGTCATGAGCTATGGCGGGCCGAGCCGCCTTACGCTGATTACCTGCGTGGGCGATTGGAATAGCACCGCCGGAACCTCTTCCGAACGCTTCGTTGTGGTTTGCTTCCCGGGCGAGGTCGTGATGCCGCAAACAAGCCCAACGCCCGCCGCTTCGGCGACGCCCTAAGTTATTTTTTGTAAACGCGGTGTTTTTGTAACAAGACGCTTGCAAAACGAAAAAGAACGCGATATAATCAGCTTGCTTCAGGGGTTGGTGAAAATCCACACCGGCGGTAAAGCGGCCACATCGGCCGACAAGCCCGCGAGCCTTTTGGCTGAGTCCGGTACATTCCGGCGCCGACGGTAAACGCTTATTTTAAGCGCAAAGTCCGGATGGAAGAAGAGCAATGCTGTATTTTTCAGCAATGTTTTCCCCTTTTGCGTACGCAAAAGGGGTTTTTGTTTTTCAATTTTCTTGTTGGGGGTATTTTTATGATCCGTTTTGGCAGCACAAAGTGGCTCACGCGCATGGCGATGTTGGCCGCAATTTCCTTGGTCCTTGTATATTTGTTTCACCCGCCGCTGTTTACTGAGTACCTTCGTTATGATATGGCGGATGTGCCTATCCTCATGGGCACGTTCATGTTCGGGCCGGTTTCGGGCGTCCTTTTGACGGCGGTCGTAAGCGTGCTGCAATGGCTTTTGGTTTCACCGGGCGGCGGTTGGGTGGGTGCGGCCATGCACTTTTTCGCAACCGGCGGGTTTGCACTTGCCGCAGGGCTTGTTTACCGCCGGCTTCATTCGCGCGGCGGCGCGCTTTTGTCCCTTATGGTTGGCTCCCTATGCATGATTGCTCTGATGATACCGCTCAACTACATTTTTACGGTGAATTTTTACGGCACGCCCAAAGACATGTTGGATGCTATGATCTGGCCCATCATCGTACCGTTCAACGCCATCAAGGCGGGGCTCAATTCCATTTTTACGTTTTTCCTTTACAAGAGCGTAGCGAAACTTTTCAAGTTTGAGCCGCACAAAAAACAGGGCGGAACCTCGCCGCAGGAATAATGGCTGCGCGTGAACGAACGAAAGCGATGTGCCTTTTCAGTCAACCATCCGAGCGATTTCGGCACCTCAGAGTGCTAAAAAACACCTTGGGGGTTCGGGGGCCAACGTTCGCAGTTCGCAATCGTCGCCTTTCTTCAACAGAAAAGGCTCCCTTGCTCACTGGGCTTCC
>DLFZ01000240.1 GCA_002482435.1 Christensenella sp. UBA7707 | reverse complement strand
TGGAAAGGATATGTGCTGCCGGGTTCCCCAGCAACAAAAGTTTTTCGCACACAAAAGGGAAGCCTTTTTTCGAAATATTGCATTAGGCCTCCCCTTTGCGTGCCTCGCTCGGCGGTTCTTTGCTTGGAGAATTTGCACGGTGTAGATCGCTTTTGGGGGTTATTTTGAAGCGGCGGCCCTTTCTGCCATTTCGATGGCTTTTTGAACCATTCTCCCACAATCGCGCGAAGAAACGGAACCCCATCCCTCCGCGGCAACCTGTTCGTGAACGCCCATTTCGCGGGCAATCGCCTGCTTGAGCGTTTCGGACATCATGCCCTTCCTTGCCATAGCTGCACCTCCTTGCGTACTTTGCGGAAAAAAACTTCCGCGATTTATTGTTCGCAAATTTCTGCCGTATTATTTTGGCAATACATGGTTGTCATATGGCAAAGAAAAACGCCCTCAAAAAATGAGGGCGTTTTTTAAAAGAAACGCAAACGTTTTTCTTTGGCCTACTCCACCGTTACCGTACCGTCAGCGCTTACGGTAAGGATCATGCCGGTTTTTACATAGTCTAAAAACGCATCGCCCAAATTATCAACGGTGGGCATAGAAGCATCCGTCCACACACCCGAGAGGATTGCGCCTGCCGCTGCAAGCGAATCGATGGGTTTTGCAAACAAAAGGCACGCGGGCTGACGCTTAAGGGAAGCCGCACAATAAAGCACCATGCCGCCTGTGGTGGAGCCGATGGTTTGCGGCATGCACAACGCCTTTCCGGCCATTTGCTTGCCGTAAAGCTCGGCATTGTTTTGATCGGAGCAGGTGGCCTCCTTGTCGCCAAACATGAGCGCCTTTTGGAAGCTTGCGAGCGTGTTGAAGCCCTCATGGCTCACAATCGCCTCGGCCCTTGCCTTACCCGCAACGACGGGGCGGCCTTTGAATACCTTCATTTTATTTGCCCCCCTTCGTGATAAGCTTTAGCACTTCCTCATCCGTATGGTAACGCGCGCTCGTATAGGTGCGCAGCTTGTTGGAGTTTGTGACAACAGGCATTTTGCCGCAAAGAGGGTTGTTCATGTACATGAGCGGGCAGATGGACAATGTGACCACGCCTGTTTTTTTGAGCCGCTCGGCATAAGGCGTTTTTTCAAACGCGTCCATCACCGCGGGCGCTGCAGTCACGACTGTGGGTATGTCCACCTTTTTGCGTTTTTGTGCCAAAAGCCCCCCCTCTATTTTTTCCGTCCAGTCCGTAAGTTGCGTGAGCGAAAGATGCGGGCAGCCTATGAAACAGAGCTTGGGCTCGGCTTCTGCGTCCTTCCAAATGGTTGGATAGCTGCGTCTGACGCGCTCAAGCTCCGCATCGTCGATTACATACACGCGTGCGTTTTCTTGAATGAGCGCCGCTCCTTGCTCGACCGCCTCGGGCGTAAGCCCTTCCACATGGTACAGGCCTACCGCACCGTTGGAGGCCGTTGCCGCACCCATGTCCTTCAAATACGAAAGCGCGTCGCCGTCAAGCGCGTTGCCGATGTGCTCTGCAAGGCCCTTGATGTAGGGCACTTCCTCCATCACCTTCATGCCGATGGCGCTGCCGAGCACCTGCGCTTCGGGTTTTTTTGTGGTTTTCACCTCCACCACCCAGGTCGCCTTGCGCCCCTCGTCGGTCAAAAGGCCAAATTCCGGCACGAAGCCTACGATGCTGCCGAAAATATCGATGATACCCGAATTGCGGTTGCAGCGTGCGCCCAAAACGCTGTTTGCGTATACCACGGCGCTGCTTTCTGCCCAACTCAGAACATCGCCTTTTTTTGGCACATTCCCCACCTCCTGCATATAGCAGGCGCAGGTAAACGCATTTTCCTTCATGAGGCCAAGCTTTTTGAGCCTTTCCTCATAGGGTTTCTGCTTGGAATACATCACCTTGAAAAAAAGCTTTTGCGCGGGATTTGCGGGAACGCCCTTTTGCAAAGGCCGCGGGTCCACGGAAAACGGCTGAGCGGAGGTAACGCCCTCCGCAATCAGCTCGTCGAGCATGTCATACACGGGTGTGAGCACACCAAGCCCAAAGCTCGTCACAAGATGCCCGTAGGCGCTTGTTACCTTCACCATGCGCTGTGCGCCAAACGTCTCGCTGTACATTACAAGCGTTTTCATGACCTTAGCTAACGCGTTGCCGCGTGCGCCGCTTAAAAGCTCTTGCTGCTCCTTTGTTAATTGCATCGCCATGGCTTTCCCCCCTTAAATGGAAGTCGCAAGCGCGTTTGCCGCCCTTGTGGCTTCAAGAACGCGCCCCGAGGCAAAGCTGTCGCCGATGTTATGAAGCTCCGGCGCGGCATGGATGCGCTGCGCTTCATAGAACATTGCATCGTCCGGCCTGCCCCCCATCGCCAGCACCACAAGATCGGCTTGGAGGGTTTNNCGGGTTTTCGATGTTTTTCGGCAAAATAGGCTGCCATGTGTTAAACGCATCCGGCACGCCCGATGAAACATTGCGCCTTACGGAAACGCTCCTTTCACCAAAGCCCGTAACCTTTGCGCAGTTGAGAAGGCGCACACCTACCTTTTTCATGTAGTACAAAAGATGCCCGCGGTTGGCGGTGCACGCGCCGTCCATCATGTGGGGTAGCATTTCCACCACGGTTACATCGCGCTCGTGTTCGTACTTGAGCCAGTATGCCGTTTCGCAGCCTACTACGCCGCCGCCCACCACAACGATGTTTTTTGCGTCACCCATAAGGGAGGGGTTGCTCAAAAGCTCCGTCGCCTGTACAGCCTTTACCTTTTCAATGCCCGGTATTTTGGGCGTACTGCTCACCGTACCCACGGCAAAGATGATGCTGTCGTAGCCTTTTTCCTTGAGGGTCTCAGCATTGACCTCGGTGTTGAAATGCACGCTGAGGTTACCCGTTGTTTTGGCGTTTTCCAAAAGCCCCGCAAGGTAGTTGCGGTAGTTTTCCACCTCGAATTTTATTTTTGGTATGCCGCCCGGTACAATTTTGCCGCCGAGCTTATCCGACTTTTCATAGAGTTCTACCTGATGCCCACGCCGCGCCGCAACGGACGAAAACACGACGCCCGCCGGCCCTGCGCCCACCACCGCGATGCGTTTTTTCTTTTGCACGGGTGCGGGGTGTTCTTCGATGCTATGCTCAAAGCCCGTGCGCGGGTTTACCGCGCATTGCGGGTGCCCGCCATCTACAAATTCGTTGATGCAGCCCTCCTGGCAGCCGATGCAGGGGCAAATCTCCTCTACGCGGCCCGCATAGGCCTTGTTGGGCCATTCGGGATCGGCAAGAAGCGGACGTCCGAGCATAACCATGTCGCAATCCCCATCGCGCAGCGCCTTTTCGGCAATGTCGGGGTAGCCAAGCTTGCCTACCGCAACGATTGGCACTTCGAGGCCCGCATTCGAACGGATGTTGTGCTTTTTGAAGTATTCCTTTGCCGTGCGCGATACATCGAGGAAGCAGCCTGCGGGCATGCCTGCGGGCGGATGCGGCAGCCACCAGTTGTCATAGCAGCCAAGATCCACGTCAAACATGTCAACCCCAGCCTTCACGAGGTTTGCCATGTATTTGAGCGTTTGTTCAATGGTGCGCCCGTTTTTAAACTTCTTAAGCGCAGGGGTGTTCATACCCTCTTCGCCGTAGGTTTCATTGAGCGCAAGCGAAAGGTCGATGCGGTACATAATGGGGTACTCGTCGCCGCCGCGCCTGCGCATTTCCTTCACAAGGTCAATGCCAAAGCGCTGCCAGTCCGCATAGCGTCCCATTTTGCGGCGGTTGAAGGCGGGGTTTGTGAGCTGCTCGAGCAAATACCCTTCGTGCCCGTGCAAGTACACGCCGTCGATGCCTGCGGCTTTTGCGTCCGCCGTAGCTTGACCCGCGTTTTTAATGATCTTTTTCAGCTTTGCGTCGCTTAGGCGGACGCACGGAATCTGAGGAATATAAAAATTGGGGTTGAGCGAGGCCGATACGGGGAACTTCAGCTCGTGGATGAGGCATTGCGGGTTACCCACGCGCCCAAGACCCGCAGTGAGCTGTACAAAGATTTTGCTGCCATAGGAATGCACGCCTTGCGCAAGGTCGCGCCAGCCCGCAAACACGGTACGGCTCCTGTCGATGCGCGGGAAATACGAAAGACCCCCGAGCTCCGTAACCGACGGATCGACACCGTGGCTGATGGGTACGAGGCCGGTAGTGATGAGCCCCACGCCGCCTTTTGCGCGCGCAAAGAAATAATGCAGCATCTTGTCGTTTGGCCGTCCCGTTTCCTCGCACATGTCGATGTTGCCCATGGGCGCCATTACAAGGCGGTTTTTGAGGGTTACACGGTTGACGCGTATGGGGGAAAACATGGCGTCGTAAGGGTAAAGCTCCTTCGTCATACGGCCTGTGCCGCCCGCCTTGTTTTCACAGTCTCCCGCCACCCAGCTCCCGTAGCTATTTACGAGCGTTTGTACCAAAGCATCCGTTTTCACCGCAAGTTCCTCGCTTTCTGATATTCTGTTTGCGTTGCTTGTTTTATAAAAACCGAATTGCATTCTGTTTTCAAGGTACCATATTGTTATTTTATTGTCAATATAGAAAAACCGAATTGTTCGGTATAAAATAGATACATGCCTTGAAAGGACAGGTGTAAAATGCAATCGAACAGCGACCGCACGCTCAAAACCACTACAAGCATTTTAAGGGCCGCAACACGCCTTACACGAGAAAAAGGGTGGAAAAACACTTCCGTGCATGACATCTGCAAGGAGGCGGGCGTTTCTGTGGGCGCTTTTTACCACCACTTCCCCTCCAAGCAGGAGCTTATGAACCGTTCCTTCCTTTTGTTTGACGCAACGCTCGGCGAACAGCTGCCCGACGGTAATGGTTCCCCCGTGCGCATGATGAAGCGCGTGCTCATTACGCAAACCTCCTTCATCGTTCACGAGGCGGGCACGCTTATCACCGAGTACTACCAAAACATTTTGGGCGACAAAAACAAATCCGCCGCCGACCCGGGGCGCGATTATTACCGCCGGGTGCTTCATTATGCCCGCGAGGCCAAGGAAGCGGGTCTTTTAAAAAGCGGCATGGAGCCTGACTACGTTACGGAGCTGCTCATTAAGTTCGTGCGCGGCTCAATCATCGACTGGTGTTTGCACGACTTTAACTACGACGTCGTCGCCCGCATGAATGAGGAGTTGAACCTAATTTTAAACGCGGTGTGTAAGGAAGGATGGTAACGCTCCTTTTTGATGGACGGCATGTAAAAAACCGCCTACCGACACTAAAAGTCGGCAGGCGGTTTTGTAAGGTTCTACAAATTGTTGTTCCTTTCAAAATTCGGCAAACCACCGGGCCATAAGCAAATTGCCCATACGAGTTGGCAAGTAAGACAAACGAAATACTTTCTCTTATACCTGGATGCGCAAATTATCGAATGTACGCTTCATCGAAACTTGCCCATGCCCAATTGCTGTCGATATGCCTGGCCATTCGGTAAGCAACCGGTTTAAAGCCGCACTTGGGCCAAAAGGTGGAGGAGGCAAGGTTGGTAATTCTCCAGTCCGCTATAATATGGCGAGCCCCCCGCTCTTTCATGAGTGCGCAGCCTTCATTCATCAGCTTTTTTCCGACACCGGCTCCCATTTGCCCGGCGTATGTGCCGGCAACATTAAGTTCCGCGCTATCGTCTGGCGACATTAAGCCCGAGTCGGCAGCCCCATACATTTGAAACCCCAGTACTTCCCCGTCCTTTTCCGCAAGCAAAACCGTCATGTTACCATCCTCCACGGTGCCTTCGTACCCTACTTTTATATCCGCCGCCATCTCGGGCAGCACAAGCTCAAACGTAGGTGTTGCATTTTGATACGATTGGATAATACCTGACAGTTGCCCCATTTTCTTTCGGTCTGCCTTGTCAGCAATGCGAACCTTTGCGTCAGACACTTGGGCAAAGGGGCGATATCCCTCCGTATTCATGACGCCATGTACCTGCTGAATGAAAAAACTCAGGCGCTGAAAAGCCTCAAAATATGCTTGATTTCCAAGAGGTACGACTGCATAGTGCATAAAGCAGCCCTGCTTAAGCCACGAATCAGCAACCTTTGCATAGAGCGCCCTGATAAGCTCAGGCGATTGATCCTCTCGAATCGCAATCCCCTCATAAGGCACCCATACATGCCTACCCCTAAATGTGTCAACCTTGATTTCTCCCATAATATAGCCGACCATTTTGCCGTTCACAAACGCGCCTGTCCCTATGACGCGGTTGCTCCGAAACAACTGTTCAAGCACATCCACGATGTACTGTGTATTGAGACAGCGATTTTGAAGAAATGGGAATGTGCTGCGCTCAAGCAGCTGTCTTGATCGCAGCAGTTCTGCCATGGCGGGGGAATCCGCAACGGTAATTGCCCTAAAATCGAATCGTATCATTTCCGTTCCTCCTGATGGGGTGCAAACGAAATAAAATGGGTATCTATTTCACTCATCTCCCAAAGTGCACCCTTAAAGGGATTGTTGTATCCTTCAATATAGCACGGCCCGTCCGATTTTTCCATGGCTCGCGGCAAGTTTGCTTTTATCTTTGGCCATATTCACCGTTCTAAAATTATTGTACAATAGAGTTGTATTTGTTTTTGTAATACACTTCCATTCGCGTATGTGTTGCGCATTGTGCAATTGTCCCAAAACAGCAGTTTTCATAAGCACGCCTTACGCGTGGTTGTGATGCAAACCGCTTGTGCTTAGCATGTTTTTGTTGCCGCTGCGGGCGGTTTTTCCCGAGGGGCGTTTTGTATCACGATGTCTTTTCACGCAATCAAATAGAGCGGAGGCTATAAACCATGGCGGAAAAACCGAACCGAAAAAAGCTGCAAGCCGCCGAAACAAAGCAGCGGCTTTACAACAGCGCGAAGGTTCTTCTCGCAAAAAACGACTTTAACGATGTGAGCGTGGATTCCATTGTGCAGGCGGCCGGTGTATCCAAGGGTACATTTTACGTTCACTTTGAATCCAAGGACGCGCTTTTGGCGTCTTTGCTTTCCGACCATGTAAAAAGTGTGGATCTTGGGTACCGCTCATTTTTGGATGCGCTGCCGGATACTATGCCGGCTTCGGAAGTCATGCTTGCATTCATCGTCAAGATCGCCGATGTTTTGAATGACGACATCGGCTATGAAAACATGGCGACTGTTTACAGGTTGCAGCTTACATCCTTCGTTGAAACAAGCGCTGTAAAGGGCTATGCAAGGGAGCTTTACGCCATGTTCCACAGCATTCTTGACCGCGGGCAAAGGCGCGGAGAATTTGCCATCCCGCTCTCTTTGGACGAGCTTGCCAAGCATTTTGTGATGGCCATTCGAGGGCTTTCCTACGAATGGTGCATCCGCTATCCGGACTTTGATTTAAAAGCACAAGCGACGGAGCATTTTAAAATTCTTCTTTCGGGCATCCGTGCCTCAAGGCCTTAAAAGTGCGCCATTTTGGGAGGAACCACGATGTTTGAACCGCCGTCGTCACGAAAGCTGGCACGCAAAACAACGCAAAGTTAAACAGCGTGCATAACCCATTTATGCTATAATAATGAAAAATACCATGTACAATTTTTGAAAGACGATGAAAGG